>NZ_JBLYZI010000034.1:0-50694 GCF_057680865.1 Endozoicomonas sp. Z74 | reverse complement strand
ACCTTCTCAAGCTTGATACTTCAGTGAAGGCTGGTATCAAGAACAAACGTAAAACCTGTGGCTGGGATGAAGACTATATGATGAAAGTGCTTGGGCTGATTGATTCTTGATCATGTTTTTGCCCTGGATAGGAGAGGGACATAGTGTACGGTTCTTTATAATCCCCAGGCTCCATCCAGTCAGTGGTAGCAAATCGATAGTTCAGCAACTCATCAACATCTGTGAATTCCCGGGTTTTATGGGCATTTTTGATCGTTACTGACCGAATATACTGAACATCTCCTTCACGCCACAAAATTTCGGGAAGAACATCATATACTTTATCGGAAAACAGGTGGACTGATTCGTTATAGTAAACCAGCTCCTTCTGTGCGGAAGGCCTGTCATTTTCTGGCTGAGCAGGAGTAGGGTTATCACTTCCCGACTGACACCCATAAAGAACCGTTAGAAACAACGATAAAACAATAAACTTGTACTTTTTCATGGCCGAGCAATCCCCATAAATGATTCAAAAGAAATCATTTTTTAGTACTAAGGTACTTTAAAAACCCGACTCAACGGGTAGATTAGCCCGGCGAATATACGACAGATAAAATACCGCTTGGATAGTGGAAAACCACCAAAGCCCATTGAATTAACCAATGACTTGTTTAAGGTATAAACAGACCCTTGATGATTGTTTCAAAATATTGAACAGTAAGGAAAGAAGATAGGAAGAATCAGCATTTAATTATGGCAACAGACAATAAAAAACTAGCAAAAAAAGCCAGAAAAATAACAGGCATTCTTGAAAAAATCCGGTTTTGCTCTTGTATTGCCGAAGAAATAGATGGCCAGATCATTATTCATTTTTCTACTTCCTCCTCTCATCAACTGGACATTCCGGGCTATATCATTCTTGCCAATGGCATGATGCCTGACACCTGCAATGTCATCATGACGGCCCTGCCAGGCAAGCCTTTAAAGCTGGGGGAAAACCTTGGTGCTATTGCCGCTTTTCTAAACCAGTTGTCAATGGTTCTATCACCGTTTCACTTTTTGCTCGACCTCCAAACCAGACAGGTTTTAATGCGCCAGAACCGGGTTTGTGCAATGGATGTGCAGCCTGACCCCACTCTTTTTATTCGCTCGGTACAACAGTTGAGTGATGATCTTACATCTGCCCTGGCCCAGCTGGAATCGGGTCAACGCTCTGTGAGGGATGCCCGGCAAATAGCGGACTTCCTCTCTGAAAGCTGCTACGGGGCTACTCTATCATGAGTTCCAGAATATTGAAGATGGTCAGAAGCCACCTGGAAACATTGCAGCTGAACCCGGACAGTCAGGAAACACCTTATCAGAGTCTGGTATTTTCCCTGTCCGAGGGCATCCAGTCTGAATTGATTGTGCTGCCTTCCAGTCCCCAGCAAGCAGAATTGTCTCTGTTGACAGCAATGGATGTCACTCAACACCTCGAACTGGATGTATTTGCCCTGTCCCTCTCTCCCAACATTGCGCCAGCACAAATCGTCTCCCTTGATCAGCAAATGGTGCTCCAGCTGAACCTTTCGACCTCTTTAAAAAACCTGGTACCGGTGATTAACGAAGCCATTGTCATTATGCGTCATTTGACCGGCATCATTTTCACAGAGCTGGTCAGACTGACTGACCGCCAGGTTGATCTTTATTCTGCCCTGGAAGCCACCTTGGAACACCTTCATTCCCCTGAAAAGAGAGGTGGTGCATGAGTTCAGGAACGGAAAACTTAACCCGGCTTGGAGGGCACTTCACCGTACCTCCTCACCTCTCAGGAACCCGAAAGACAAAAAGGCTTTACAGGCCACCGTTGGCCAGCCAGGTGCCTGTGGCTCCCGGAGGAAAACAAAACCTGTCTCTCAGCAGTCCCCCAGGCAAAGTCTGGCTGTCCGCAAAAACACTGGTCCCTGTGGGGACGAAACATAAAAAATCTCTGGCAGGAAAAGCCGCATCGGTCGCTGAAAAAACCAATGAGCTGGTTGAAGAGACCTCCCATATGACCCTGCTGGGGATGAAAATGGCCAGAATGGCTAGACGGATTACCCATGGCACCACCCATATCCCCAATGAAGCCTTCAATACGGCTTTTGAAGCTCTGGAAGGAATCAATATTGCCACCAAGGGCATCTCATTTATTAAATCCACAGGCGAAACGGTTTATGGGGCGGTAAAAGATGCCGCAGCCCACGGGAAGAGGAAAGAAGCCAGGGCCCTGCTGAAAACCTATGATCCCCAAACCCGCGGATTTGACCAGGCTACCCGAACCCGTCAACGGAAAAAGTTGAAAACCCTGATGGCCGAAAAAGGCTCAGACCTTTCCCGAAGCAAGAGCCAGATAGCCATCGACCGGTTAACACAAATTGCGGGGCAGGCAGAACAGGCCAGTAGCATCACCCACTCTGCAATGCTGCTGGCGCAACACAGCAGCCAGGTAGCCGCCAGGGCACTCCCCGGAGTGGGCATCGCCCTGGCCGCAATGAGTACCGTGCAATCAGCGGTCAAAACCGGTTCCCAGATCAGTGCCCTGAATAACCTGGCGCGGGCCAAAGCAGCCACAAAAGACCCTCTGCTTCACGCTCTGGCCGGACACATCAAACAGGAGCGAACCCTCCAGGCTCGAAAGCACCTGGCCAGTACCGCCGTCAACTTTGCATCCACCGGGGTAGCCATAGGCCTGACAGCTTCGGGCGTGGGTGCTCCTGCAGCCTTTATTGCAACGGGAGCCATCGGGGCCGCTGTCTCCATAGGGAACGGTGCCTTCAGTGCCTGGCATCACCGGAAAATGAAAAAAAACAGGCAATTAACCGACGTCCTGATGGAGTACCGGCAATCCACCAGTGCTCTGGCCACCCACAATATTGGCGTTGCAGAAAAAGCATTTCTATTAAGACTCCGACATGCCCGTGGCGAAAAGCTGAAAGAAGCCGTGGATTTTCTCCGGCACTTTGGACTCACCGATGGAACCATCAAAAAGCTGCAACTGGCACCCAGAGCAGCCGCCATGAAAAAACTCCGGAAAGTTCTGTACCAGGACAAAGTCAAATACCAGGGATTGCAATTAAAGCAAACCGCCAAAACGCTCTCTCACGTGGTGGGTTTAAGTGCTTTGGGCAAGCGAATCAAAAACGGATCCCTCTGGCTGAAGGCCAGACTGATGCCCAGTAGAAACAAAAGCAGAAGCAATTCCGCGGGAGACAGCCTTAAATCAAAACCCCCAATGGGGCGACATCAACGCAAAGCGGTTACATTTGTTCACCCGGAAAGAGTAAGGCCTACTGTCTCATTGCCCCTTAACCATTCCATCAACACTTAAGGAATCCCATGACCACCATCGACTTATTGCACCAATGGATCAAAAGAGCCGGCGCTGAAGACGATATTCTGGATAGCACCGGACGAGTCTGTTCTTTTATTTACAACGACCACTTGCCGGTCAGTATTGAAGCGCCACCTTATTGCGATGACCTGTTTGTCATAATGGAGCTTGCGGAAATTGGCATCGGAGAAATTCGTCGTAAAAGGCTGGAAGCGGCTATGAAAATCAATGCCTATGGTCTGGAAACCAGGGGCGGGATTCTGGGCTGGGATACCATTGGAGAACGGTTGACGCTTTCTTATCGAATTACCGCTGAAAACAGCTCGGCAGAGGAGCTGGACAATATCATTTCCAACCTGCTGGATGTGGCGGAACAGATCAAGCCGGAGCTGACCCTGGAGAAAGAGCAGGCCGTGCAGAAAAAACTGGCTGACCAGTTTGACCCGATGTTCAACCCGATCACTCCCTGAGCACCGCTTTCAAAAACGGCGCACTCTTGAGCACCGAAACAAATTACAGCCTTTTCAACAGGGTCTGGGCATCGGTGTAGGCAAAATGGCCCGGATCTTCCCTCAGGAAATCCGTAATCACACCGTTTTCAATCACCATGGCAAACCGGTCTGATCGTACCCCCATTCCCCGGGCAGAGAGGTCAATGGTCACATCCATCAGAGTAACCAGCTCTGCGGAACCGTCACTGAGCATTCTTATTTTACCTCTGCTGCCGATCTCCTTAGACCAGGCCCACAACACAAAGGGATCGTTGACTGAAATACACCAGAGTTCATCAATCCCCTTTTTTTTGAAGTCATCAAAAGCATCCACATAGCCCGGTACATGACTGCCGGTACAGACCGGGGTATACGCACCAAAAATACCAATGGCCAGCACTTTCTTTTTGTGGGCCAGATCCGGCAGACGCCAAACCTTTGGCCCCTCCGGGTGAGAATTATCTTCATCCGTGTATTCAAAAACACTGATATCTGGCAGATGCTCTCCGATGGGTGTCATCATAAGTTCCTTCTTACTTTTTTATAAACCTAATAGAAATTATTCCTTAGATAAAGCTTCTCTCCCTCCCTCTTGTCTATCGGTTTGTTTCATAACGTTGGCCAGCTTTTATCAATGGTTGAGGATGGCTGCCTTAATATATGGCTATTCAATAACTCGAATATTGATTGCTTAACCTTATATCCTGATCAACCACAGGATTTAATCGTCTTACACCTGCTCTTCAACTCGAATTCGAATAACCGGGTCCTCAATGCCAGACAGTTTGTTCATCAGACTCATAGCACCGAGCAGTTTTTTTTCTCTGGCCACCTCCGTCAACACCACCATTTCCAGCTTGCTGATCTGCAGGGTTTCTCGAATGGGAACCTGTTGAGCCTCAAGAATCTCCAGAACCCTGGACTTCACCCCACTATTGCCTTTGCGAGCCTGCACTCTGAGATAGTGGCCACACTCAACTTCTGAGATCGGTATCACGGGTACCGATGTATCCAGCCAATCATTCTGGAAACCAAAAGGCGCCACCGCCAGCTCCGGGTGCTGGATCATACGGCTGATGTCCATCAAATCAGCCACCACTGAAGAGGCTGTTGCTTCTGAACCCGCTCCTGCTCCCTGGTAAAAACTGTCCCCAACGGCATCACCTTTTACCTGGATGCCATTCATCACTCCGTCCACTGAGGCCAGGGAGGACGAAGTCGGAATTAACGTCGGATGCACCCTTAACTCAATACCCTCGCCTCTCTTTCGGGCTATTCCCAGATGTTTGAGGACCAATCCAAGCTCCGCAGCCTGTTGAATATCAACCGGATCAATACTTTCCAGGCCTTCGGTGTAAGCACGGTTGAACTGCAGGGGAATTCCGAAAGCGATGGCTCCCATAATGGTCAGCTTGTGGCAGGCATCAATTCCTTTTACATCAAAGGCCGGGTCTGCCTCCGCATACCCCAGGCTCTGGGCTTCCCTCAATGCCTCCGAAAAAGAGCAATGCTCTTCTGCCATTCGGGTAACAATGAAATTACCCGTGCCATTAATGATACCGGCCACCTGTTGAATACGATTGGCCGCCAGCCCCTCTCGAAGGCAGCGAATAATAGGAATGCCACCGGCAACGGCTGCTTCATAAGCCACAATGACCTGATGTTTCCGGGCAGCGGCAAAAATCTCATTGCCATGCTCCGCAATCAGTGCCTTGTTGGCTGTTACAACGTGCTTTCCCTGTTGGATCGCCTCAAGAATCAGGATTTTGGCGGCATCATAACCGCCAATGGTTTCCACCAGAATATCAATCTGAGGATTCCGGGCGATATCCAAAATATGCCCGGCGACGGAAACGCCTTCCAGGGTACAGGACGGGTTGAAACTTCGGCTTGCTACTTCCATGACCTGCAGCCTCGAACCACAATGACCGGAAATGGTTTCCGCATTTCTCTTCAGAACATTGAAGGTTCCTCCCCCGACGGTCCCCAGCCCACAGATGCCAATGTTCACCGTTTTGTTCACCGTTTGAGGGTACGAAGCTGCCCTGGCGGTCGATGGTGGCATAGGCTTTGCCCTGAGCCCGACCGAAGCCAGCAGACTGCCCAGAGAAGCCAGTTTGATCAATTGCCTTTTTGAGATCATGGAAAGCGTCCAGCCTGGAAACAAAAAGGATCAGACTAGACCAGAAATCAAAAGCTGTAGCGTTCACTGACTGACTTTTCCAAAACGACGGTAAGCTTCCTGGGCGCTCTCTTCATCCACCAGCATTTTCTCCAGCTGTTTCAGTTCCGTGCTGAGAAACAGTGATGAGTGGGGAGCCTGCAGCTCCTGTTTAAGGTCAATCTCGTGGACTGCGGAGATTTTCAGCCGGTTGTTGGCATCCAGGTAATGGGTATTTGCTGCTCTATACACCAATGGGTCACTGGTGCTGGCACACACATCGAGCCAGTCAACCACCCGGGCTCTATCGGCAGTAACAGAGGATGCCCCCCGACCTTCCAGAATATCCAGCCAGAGCTGGGTCTGCTCACAGTCCAGCTGCAACCTTCTCAGGGCTTGCCCCCTGGCTCCCCCGGACCGACCTTCTCCCAGCTTCTGCCAGGCACAATCGTTCTGCTCACGAACCGCAGCAATCATCCGGCCCAGCTTTTTTTGATGCCGGACCGACTCAATTCGAGCCACCCATTTATACAGCGAGTAAGGAAGAAAGGATTGGATTCGGGCTCGCAGCCCCTGCTGAAGGGCCGCAGCCACTATTGATACATGCCGGGATAGATGCCAGTGCTTGCTGTTTTTTTCAAAAGAGAGGTTTGTGGAGGGTTTGTTATTTCCCCCGGCAGCCACCGGTTGCGGGCAGCTGCCAGAGGTCGAATCCGGGTCGCTCATTCAACATCCCTGTGTTCACTCTGGTCTTTTAATAATAGTCACCCTCTCATCCAGGCATGGTATTTTTCCACAAGGGACAAAACGCCCTCAGGGGCATGGGCTTTTTTCCACTCTCCGGCTGCGTATTTGTTCGCCTCACTGAGCGTTGGATAAATATGAATGGTGCCAAGAATACGGTTCAGTCCCAGACCATGCTTCATGGCACTGATGTATTCGGTGATCAGCTCCCCCGCATGGTAGCCAGCAATCGTCACTCCAAGAATACGGTCCTTGCCGGGCACAGTGAGCACCTTCACAAACCCTTTTGCTTCTTCATCCGCAATGGCCCGATCCAGGTCATCAATCCCAAAGCGGGTGACTTCATACGCCACCCCCTGTTCACGGGCTTCCTGTTCATTCAGGCCTACTCTTGCGACCTCTGGGTCGGTAAAGGTGCACCAGGGAATCACCGAATAATCCACCTTGAACTTCCGGAACCGGCCAAACAGGGCATTCACCGCACAATACCAGGCCTGATGGGCGGCAACATGAGTAAACTGGTAGGGGCCTGCCACATCACCACAGGCATAGATGTTGGGGTAGCGGGTCTGCAGGTATTCATTGACCTCAACAGTGCCCCGCTCGGTCAGCTCAATCCCCAGATCTTCAAGCCCCATGTTTGACGTATTTGCCTGCCGCCCGGTGGCAAACAGCACGGCATCAAAGTCAATTTCAACCCGCTGCCCCTGGAACCCGGCCTCCAGCCACTGCCGCTCAGCCTCTTTATCCTCATCCCAGGCTTTATGAAAAGAACGGGCCTCATGCTGCAGGCGAAGATCCACTCCGTCCCGTTGAAACTGTTCCATCACCAGCTCCGAAACCTCCTCGTCTTCTCGATGCAGAAGCCGGGTTCCATGATCCAGTTGAGTGACGTTGACCCCCAGCCGGGTAAACGCCTGGGTCAGTTCACAGCCAATGGGACCACCGCCGATCACCAGCAATCGTTCCGGTTTCTCACGAATCTCCCAGATGGAGTCCGAGGTGTAGTATTGAACTTGGTCCAGACCCGCCAGAGGAGGAACATAGGGGCGTCCGCCACTGGCAATGACAATATTTCGTGAAGTGATCAGACGCCCCTCCACTTCCACAGCCCAGGGGCTGACAATGCGCGCGGTTCCGGAAATACAGTCAACCCCTAATCCGGAATAACGCTCAACAGAATCATGGGGCTCCACTTTCCTGATCACCGATTGCACCCGCTCCATCACCGCCTTGAAGTTGACGTCTGCTGTAGCATTTTCAATCCCATAATCAGCAGAACGCTTCAGGTAATGAGCCATTTTCGCCGAACGAAGCAATGCCTTGCTGGGAACACACCCGGTGTTAAGGCAATCTCCGCCCATTTTGTGCTTTTCAATCAAAGAGACCCTGGCCTTGACCGCCGCTGCAATATAACTGCTGACCAGTCCCGCAGAACCGGCACCGATCACGGTGAGGTTATTGTCAAACTGTTCCGGCTTCTGGTAACGGGAGTAGAGACGATGGACTCTCAGCCGTTCCAGGGCAAAACGGGCAATCCAGGGGAATATCCCCAGCAGGACAAAAGAACCAATGAGCGGCAGAGTCAGAATTCCACTGAGGGAAAGCTCCTCCACCAGCCCCAGCTGGGCTCCGGCATTCACATAAACAGCGGTTCCCGGCAACATACCCAGCTGACTGACCCAGTAGAAGGTGGTGACTCTCATGGACGTCAGCCCCATCACCAGATTGATCACAAAAAAAGGCACTGCAGGAATTAACCGCAGAGTGACCAGATAAAAGGCACCGTCTTTTTTCACCCCCCGGTTAATGGTGTCCAGATAACCGGAAAATTGCTTCTCAACCCAGTCCCTGAGCAACGTCCTGGAGCAAAGAAAAGCCAGGGTTGCCCCGATGGAGCTGGCAAAAGAAGCCAGCAGCAGCCCCGGCAAGAGGCCAAAGATGGCTCCGGAAAGTACCGTCAATACCGCTGCCCCCGGAAGAGACAGTCCGGTCACCGCCACATAGATAACAAAAAAGACAACCATGGTCAGGGTGGGGTCATCACGGTTCAGTCCCTGAAAAAAATCCCGGGTGAGATACTGTTGTCCATCGAAGGCAAAGAAGGCCCCGATCAACCCCACAAGCGCCACCAATAACAGCATTTTTTTCTTATTCATCGTGCTCCCCGTTTCTGGCTGGGCAAAGAAGGATGCAGGAGTGCATGGTCATGGCTGTTTTCCTATAATGCCATTCCTTGGTGACGAACAAAAACCGTCCTTAGCTCACTGCGCTGTCGCTTGTTTTCCATACAAGATGGATTTACAGCCACCTCCTTACATTGAGCCGCCTCTGGACATAGACAGGATTCCCTTGATGACGCAACTGATTCAACGCCCATTTCCCTCAGCCCGTCCCCGAAGAATGCGATACGATGATTTTTCCCGACGGCTGATGCGGGAAAGCCAGCTGTCGGTGGACAACCTGATCTACCCTCTTTTCATTCTTGAGGGCACTCACCAACGCCAGGCGGTAGCCTCCATGCCGGGTGTTGAGCGTATGAGTGTTGACTTGCTGCTGGAGGAAGCCGCAGAGCTGGTTGAGCTGGGCATTCCTGCCATCGCCCTGTTTCCCGTAACCCCTGTGGACAAAAAGTCAGAGACCGCAGAAGAAGCCTGGAACCCGGAAGGGCTGGTTCAGCGAGCCGCCAGAGCCTTGAAAACCCAATTCCCTGAGCTGGGTGTGATCACCGATGTTGCTCTGGATCCCTTCACGATTCATGGACAGGATGGCCTGATCAATGAAGAAGGGTACGTGATGAATGACGAAACCGTGGAAGTGCTTGTTCGCCAGGCGCTCTCTCACGCCCAGGCCGGTGCCGATATTGTGGCCCCGTCGGATATGATGGATGGCCGGATTGGCGCCATCCGCAACCACCTGGAATCGGAGAATTTCACCAACACCCGTATTCTGGCTTATTCCGCCAAGTATGCTTCCAGCTATTACGGGCCTTTCCGTGATGCGGTGGGTTCTGCCACTAATCTCGGCAAAAGCAACAAGTTCAATTACCAGATGGACTTTGCCAACAGCGACGAGGCCCTGCATGAAGTGGCGGCAGACTTGGCGGAAGGTGCAGATATGGTCATGGTTAAACCGGGCATGCCTTACCTGGATGTGGTCCGCCGGGTAAAAGATGAATTCAAGGTCCCCACCTTTGTCTACCAGGTCAGCGGTGAATACGCCATGCACAAAGCCGCAGCCGCCAATGGCTGGCTGGATGGCGAAGCAGTGATGATGGAGTCCCTGATGTGCTTTCGACGGGCCGGTGCTGATGCCATTCTGACCTATTTTGCCAAAGAGGCTGCACGCTGCCTCAAACAGTCATAATCCATTGAATATGCTCTGATCCGGATTGAGGTTGACGTCAGTCCGGTTCAGCTGAGAGCTGCCTGAGTGGAAACCTTTATCTTTACTTCTTTTTTGCAACCTTTTCCACTTCTGAGCCGTCGCCCTGGGCGCAGCCGTTGGCAAGCGGTTGCCCCCCCTCATGTATCAGGAAGGCAGGCCAGACCATAAATTGAACCTTGGCTCCAGAACTTGTGTAGTGTTTGAAAGGATCAATTAACGCATCCCCTTTTTTAAGCAACTTCAATGCACAAGGTGGATCCTGAACTGCAGCCATGGCCATGAACTCTGATAATGTTTGGAGATACTCCTTCATTTTGCCGTCGGCTTTCACCCGAGATTGCATTTCTTTGAACAGTTGCTGACTGATACTCTTATACCCTGTTTTTTTCAGTGCACTGACAAAGGCTTTTCTTGCCTCCAGATCAACAGCTTCGTACCGATCACAGCCAAAAAGTTCTGCAAATGCCTGTTTTTTTTCTGAGACCATCTTATTTGCCAGTGAATGCGTATCAGTGCAGGCATTCAACAGGCGCTCTATCGCAACATTCTCTGACTTGCCCTGCTTAACAGTCAGCTGGTCAAAAGCATCCGTCCACTCATTATCGTATAGCTGACTCCATTGCTCCCCAAGCTTTGTCGGCCTGTTCTGGTCACTGAGATCCGCAATACCGGGATTATTATCCGTAAGCTGGTTCCCCATTGCTTTTGACAGCCGGGTCTTCACTTCATTGAGTTCTTCCTGAATCTGCCTTTTCTCTTCTTCCAATCGTTGCCGCCTCTGACCCTGGATACTAATCTGGTCTTTCAGCTTCTGAATCTCCCCCATTAACGCCTTATCCTGCTCTGGGGCCTGATGCCTTCCTTGTGTTTCCTGACGATTTAGCTGGCTAACCAGCCTGGCCTTCTCACCCTCAAGCTGGCGGATTTTTTCGGCACTGGCTCTTTCACTCCCCTGTTGTCGACGTGCGGCTTCCTCAAGAACCTTATTACGGGCAGCCATTGACTGGTTGCTTTCGATGAGCTTGCTGTTTTCCTGTTTCAGTTGGTCCCGGGCTCGATTCACTTGGGCCAGCTCTGCTGAACTGTCAATAGCTGGCTGAGCTGGGGGCCTTTGAGAAAGCCTTTCATATTTGGCCTGAAGTTGCTGGAGGCGTTTTGAGGAGGTGCGTGCATCTGATTCCAGGGCTCGAATGTCACCCTCCAAACGCCGAGCCTGTTCGGACAAAACCTGGTTGGATTCCCTCAACTGACTGCGCTCGTTATTCAGCAAGTGGTTGGCTTTTTCCAACTCCACCAGCTTCCTTTCCAGTTCAGTGTTACTGCCAGACGCGGCTTCACCTGACTGAATCAACCGCTGGTTTTGTGCTCTGAGCTGATCATTGGCATGCTCCTGTTCTTCCAGCCTGCTTTCCAGGGTATTGATGCGTCCTCTATTTTTCTGACTGACTTCCTTCAGCTGCCGGTTTTCTTCCATCAACCGCTGATGGGTATTGCTCTGTTCCTTGATTTGTTTCTGTTGGTCCACGTTTAACTTTTTCTGCTGCTGGTTTTCTGCTACCAACTGGTGGTTTTCTTCCATCAGTCGCTGATGGGCATTGCTCAAGTCATTAATTTGTTTCTGTTGCTCCCGATTCAGCTCTGAGAGTGCCGCATTGTCAGCATCTCCACTCTCCAGCTCAACCACCCAGTCTTTCAGCCGCAGATTTTCTGCTTCCAGTGCCTTTACCCTGGCCTCAAGCTCACGCTTCTTCTCGCCCTCTCCAAGGTTTTCTGGCCTGGCTGACGTTACCTTACCCGTTGAAGGCCCAAGGGACGGCCTTCCCTCGGAGAGTTCCCTTTTCCTCTGCGGATTTAAACGTTCCTTTTCCTGCCGGGACATTCTCCGCTCAGGCTTTGGGTCAGGCTTACTTGCGGTAGTATTTTTGCGGGCGTGAGCTGCCAGCTTGACGATACAGTCGGTGGCTATATCCCGGTATTTTTCTGGAACCAGCTGCTCAATTTCCTCTTTTTTCAAATCAACACTGTGACTGCAGGGTTCACTGTCAAGCTTTTCCAACTGGCCAGAAAGGTCTGACTTTCCCGCTTTTTCAACAATCTGACGGTGAACAACCTGCAATTTTGCTCTGGCTTGCTCTATGTTGCTCGAATGGTCTTCGGCGCTGAGTGGGTCATTGCCACTTTCCTGACGAATCACTTTTAAACACAAGGTGCAATAAAATCGAAGCTCTTTAACCGTACAGTCATGAAGGCTTTTAGCAGGAGGAATAATACTGACAGCCTGTCCATTCCTGATGATCTCCACATGGATATCCCCCGGCAGCTTCAGTCCAGCCAGCCCTCCCTGAACTCGGTCCATCTCGCCTTTGTTGTCCAGAGCTTCCAGAAGATTTTCCACTCCCTCGCCGGCAGAGCTAAACATCCTGCTCTTCTGGCTGCCTCTGATTTCACCCATCAACTCATGGGCAATATCATTGAGCTTTTCAACACTGTGCTCCGCCAGGCTTGCTGTATCTTTGTTTCCAGAAGAGTTGAGTATCGTCTGGCCAGGAATGTCCTTTCCCTTTCTCTCGGCCAGTTTCCTGTCTTTCGGGGGAAGGCCTGACTCTGAGCCAGATAATCTTGCAGCCGCTTCTGTCACCTTTTTGCCTTTGTGGACCCCAGGCTTAAGGGTGAACGGCTTTTTCCCTGACGTTGCAGCGCCGGAATAACGATTGACGCTCCCGGTTCCCTCAGGAGGAATATTATCCATCTCCATGTCCTGAAATCAGATCTGTTTAACTTCCATCGGACAACAACACAAAAAAATAAGTGAACCTGAGGCCCCTTGTGTCAGTCATACGCTCGATAGACACAGATGCCCATAGCTCAGGAAAACCATTTTGCACCCCCCTCTATCACAGAAAAGGCGGAAGCAAACTGGTTTTCACAACAATAGTTCTACCGGTTTCTGATAGAATAAAAAGAGAAATAGCAACGCTCTGATTCATCTGCACCATCCGCCACTCAACACATGGCAAACCACCAGGGGTAACCGGGGCAATGTCAGAATCACTACCATCAAGAGGTCCTATGGATACTACCCTGCATACGGATGTTCAGGAGGTTCTGGCTGATTCATCGAAATCTTCAGAACCTGTGGTCAACAAGCCCCCTCGGGTCACTGATTACCAAAACCCCGATTATTACATCAACCGCGAACTCAGCCACCTGGCCTTCAACTTCCGGGTTCTGGATCAGGCGGTAAATGAAGAGCACCCCCTGCTGGAACGTTTTCGTTTTCTGCTGATTTTCAGCTCCAATATCGATGAATTTTTTGAAATCCGTGTGGCAGGCCTCAAACAGCAGATTGAATTTTCCCGGGAACAGGTGGGTCTGGACGGCCTTCGCCCACAACAGGTATTGAAGCAAATCAGTCAACAGGCCAAAGAGTATGTAAAGCTCCAATACACTATTCTTCATGAAAGCCTGTTACCGTCCCTGAGAAAAGAAGGCATCCGTTTCCTGCGGCGTAATGAGCTCTCTGAAAAACAGCAAGCCTGGATCAAGCGCTTCTTCTACCACGAAGTCATGCCCATTATCAGTCCCATCGGGCTGGACCCCGCACATCCCTTCCCCAGGCTGGCCAATAAACTGCTCTGCTTCATTGTGTCTCTGGAAGGTAAGGATGCCTTTGGCCGGGAAACCGGTATGGCGGTTATTCCTGCGCCCAGGTCCCTGCCCCGGATTGTCAAAATGCCCGCCGACGTCTGCGACGGCAACGAAAATGACTATGTATTCCTGTCTTCGATCATTCACCGCCACGCCAGTGACCTGTTCCCGGGCATGGACGTGAAAGGCTGTTATCAGTTCCGGATCACCCGGAACAGCGACCTTGACCTGGAAGATGAGGTGGAAGACCTGGCCAAAGCCCTGCAGGGTGAACTGTTGTCCAGACGTTATGGCAAGGCAGTGCGCCTGGAAGTGGCCGATAACTGTCCCCAGCCCCTGGTGGATTTCCTTCTGGAAGAGTTTGACCTCTCGGAAAATGAGTTGTATCAGGTCAATGGCCCAGTTAACCTGACCCGGATGATGTCCATCTGCGACCGCACTGACAAGCCGGAATTACTGTTCCCTCCCTTTACGCCGGGCTACCCCAAGGGGCTCCACAGCAAGCGCAAGCACGGTAACAATGTTCTGGATCTTGTGGCCAAGCAGGACATTCTTCTGCATCACCCGTTCGAATCCTTCACCCCGGTTGTGGACATGCTGCGCCAGGCGGCCAAAGACCCTGACGTTCTGGCCATTCGCCAGACGCTTTACCGTACCGGTGCCCATTCCGAAATGGTGGATGCTCTGGTGGAAGCGGCCAGAGCGGGCAAAGAAGTCACCGTCGTGGTTGAGATTCGAGCCCGCTTTGATGAAGAAGAAAACCTGGCACTGGCCCGAAGACTCCAGGAAGCCGGGGCTGTGGTGGTATACGGTGTAGTTGCCTACAAAACCCACGCCAAGATGATGCTGATCGTCCGCCGGGAAGGCCGCCAGATCAAACGCTACGCCCACCTGGGAACCGGCAACTACCACACCGGTAATGCCCGGTTGTACACCGACTACAGCCTGCTCACCTGTGACAAGATTCTGACCAACGATGTTCACAAGATCTTCCAGCAGCTGACCGGTATGGGTCGTGCAGTACGGGTTCGAAAGCTGTTTCACGCCCCTTTCACCCTTAAGAAAAACCTGATTGAGCTGGTCAACCAGGAAGCAGCCAATGCCAGGGCAGGCAAACCTGCCCGGATTATTATCAAGATCAACTCACTGACCGAGTCACACATTATCAAGGCTCTGTTTAAAGCGTCCCAGGCCGGTGTTGAGATTGATATGATCGTCCGGGGGATATGCTGCCTCAGACCCGGCATTGAAGGTCTGTCTGATAATATTCGAGTCCGTTCCGTGGTGGGCCGGTTCCTGGAGCATACCCGGGTGTATTATTTCGAAAATGGCGATGAGGATGCCCTGGTATACTGCTCCAGCGCCGATGCCATGATCCGCAACCTGGATATGCGGGTGGAAACCTGCTTCCCCATTGAAGACCCCAAGCTGGCAGCCCGGGTGAAAAAAGAGCTGGATTACTATCTGACCGATAATTCCCGCAGCTGGCTACTGCAAAGTGAAGGTTCCTACGAGAAGAACAAACCCACCCGGGGCCAGCGGAAGCGAAATACCCAGGCTCGCCTGCTGGATGCTCTGGGCGTGATTGCCAACAAGCCCTCTACAGAGTGAGCTTATAACCTCTGATGATGGAGACAGGGCATCTGCTGGCGAATCCGCTCCAGATGCCCCAGATCCAGCTCTGCCTGAATCACTGCAGGCCCTTCCCTATCGACCTTGGCCAGAACCTCTCCCCAGGGAGAAATAATCATGCTGTGCCCCCAGGTCTCCCGGCCATCAGGATGCCTCCCCACCTGATTGGCTGCCAGAACATAGCACTGGTTTTCAATGGCCCTTGCCTTTAACAGCGGCTCCCAGTGAGCTTCTCCAGTCACACGGGTAAATGCGGAAGGTACACATAGAATGCGGGCACCCTGCCTGGTCAGATGCCGGTATAACTCAGGAAACCGCAGGTCATAGCAAATGGAAAGCCCCACATGAACACCTTCTATGTCTACGAGCCCAGGTTTGTTACCGGGAATAAAATCACTGGATTCCTGATAACTTCCCTTGCTGTCTGCTACTTGCACATCAAACAAATGCATCTTGTGATAACAGGCCACTTCATCACCGGCAGGGCTGTAAACAAAACAGGCGGCATGACTTCGGCCATCACTGGCTTCAAGCACCGGTATGGACCCACCCACTAACCAGCTATTGTGCTTCACCGCTATGGACGCCATCCAGCTTCTCAACATTGCAGCATCAGTACCCAGCTCAGCCTGGGACCCACCCAGCATGGCAAAACACTCAGGCAGCAAAATGATATCTGTATTGGTGACTTCACTGCCTGCCAACAGCTGCTCAACACAAGCCAGGTTGTCGGCCACTTCCAGCCCGGAATTCAACTGAACCACTGCAGCGTTCAGGTTCGCCATCTCCCCCTCCCAATGAATCGCCAATTGCTGAGCACGGTCATCCACCTATAAGATAGCTGGAACACAAAACAAAAAGCCATTCATCAGGCCATTATAAAACGTCATGTGTTTAATTGTTTTTTCCTGGCAACCAGGCAGTAAACATCCATTGGTTCTGGCAGCCAACCGTGATGAATATTATCAGCGACCCACGCTGGACGTCAGCCACTGGCAGGATGACCCGGATATTTTTGGAGGCCGCGACCTGGAAGGCAGTGGCAGCTGGCTGGCTGTGAACCGCAATGGGCGCTTTGCTGCGGTTACCAATTACCGGGAAGTTCCTGTTAACAAGGGGAATAGATCCCGGGGCGAGCTGGTTTCCGGCTTCCTCACTTCCAGGCTCTCAGCCCGTGAATACCTGAGCTCTGTTTCAGAGCGGGCCCGCCAGTGGTCAGGGTTTAATCTGCTGATCGCTGACCACTCTGGCCTTTACTATTTTTCCAACAGAGCACCTGACCAGACCATCAAGCCGTTGCAACCGGGCATTTATGGACTTTGCAACCACCTTCTGGATACTCCCTGGCCAAAACTGCAGCAAGCCCGCCAAGGTTTTGCCGATATCATCACAGCATCACCGGACCCGGATCAATTGATTCAGTTAATGAAAGACGACAAAAGACCCCCGGTTGAGCAGCTACCAGACACAGGGGTCAGTCTGGAATTTGAAAAGCTGGTATCCAGCTGCTTTATTGCCAGTGACAACTATGGCACACGCAATACCAGTGTTCTGATATTCGACCAGGCGGAAACTCTGCACTGGACTGAGCAGAACTACCTGTCCAATGGTGTGCCCGGTGAACGGCAGTTTTTTTCTTTGCCAATGCCATTACTGGGCAACCCCTTCTATACTGAAACTCAAACGATAAAGAGCGGCTTCTTCAATGACCACCAATAACCTGTACGATCGTGACTATTACCAGTGGACACAGGAACAAATCAAACTGATCGAACAGAATCGTCTGGATGAGCTTGATTTTGAAAATCTGAGAGAAGAAATCGAGGATATGGGCAAAAAAGAAGTAAAAAGCCTTCACAGCCACTTGACTCATCTTTTGTCGCACTGCCTGAAATGGCACTACCAACCAGAAAAAAGGCTTACGGGCTATAGTTGGCAATACACCATTGTTGAGCAAAGAAAAAAGGTAGCGCATTGTCTGAACGAAAACCCCAGCCTGAAACACCGCCTGGATGATATTTTTTCAAGTGCTTATGAATATGCCATCCTCGAAGCCGCAAAGGAGACCTTTCTACCCCCTGAAAGCTTTCCTGAAAGCAGCCCATGGTCATTCGAGCAAATTATGGAAGAAGACTGGCTTCCCTGAGATCTGAGATGTGTAATCCCCACACACTCAACAATGGATAAATCTCACTCACGAGATCCATTTCATCTGCTACGCTTTTCTGCCATGGGTGAATATCATCAGTTATTGGCAAAACCAAAACCAGAGAACCTGCTTGTACAAAGCCTGTGGTCACTGGTTATCTTGATGTTTTTTCTGGTACCCGGATACTCTTCACCCCTGCCAGCCCCACCGGACACTCTTTCAGAAGCCGATTACTCCGTCACTATTCTCACCTCTCCCATCAATGGGCTTGGGTATGAAGCCTATGCCCTCACCCTGTCCCATTTTATTCATTTTTATTTTCCAGGCTGGCGTATCCGGGTCGTCATAGAAGATTTTTCTGGGCGTTCGAGGCAGCAAGCTGCAAACGATAAGACCCTATTTTATTACCCGGATACAGCCGAAGTCTTTTATCTGCCTTCAAGCTATTCACCAGAAAATCAAGTTTACCTTCACCCTGAGGCCGATAAAACCAAAGTTCAGCAATGGATCAATGAGTCTTTTATCATCTTGCTGGCAGCAGAAGCTCGATTTCAGGGAATAAACATTCCTTACTACAACTGCATCGATGTTCAACAAATCAATACCCCATTGTTTTTCTTGGGTGCCTCCGCCGATTCACAGCTACAGCTAGAGACGATCAGGAATTACCGATCTCTCCAGAAATCAATGTCACTGACAGCGGAGGTTCTTTCTTTACCGGACACTTCTGGCATTGGCTATGGGCTTCTCAAGAACTACTGGCTGGACCGGACTGACATTTCCATGGAAGATCTTGCTGTCCTGTCCTCCCTAATGGCCAGCGGGCAAAGCTCAAAAGACATTCAACAGCAAATTGCGCAACACAGGCATTCAAACCAGTCACATTTCTCCTTGGGCTGCCAGTGTCAATATTCTCTGGCTACGGGCTTTTCAAGCCAGAGCGATGGCATGCTGGTCGACCCATTTGTTCGGAAAAAGACAAAGAAGGACAAAAACATCTCCTTTGCAAATACAGTTCATAAGCTGAAGAAGGTATCACCCGATTTAGCGAACCTCATGACAAAACTGCCATCTGAGTCAACGGATAGCCCTCCTCACTATTACATGGCCTATAAACATGGGGCTCTGGATCTAGGTGAATTCCTGGCCATAGCCAGCTACCTTGAAGGGCACGATACCGAGTCATGGGTCATGGCCAATATTGATGAAAGATCTGTCTTTGGAGGAGAACTCTTTTCAAGATTTCTTGGCGCCCACGGCATTGCCAGAGTCATTTATCACAAACAGAACAAGCCAGTAAAAGAGATCGTTACCCAGAAGGGGGAAGGAGCCACTGTTAATCTGGTTCAGCTGCCCTGGTTGAATGATGAGTTATATACTGAAGTGCTGATGCATGCCCAGCCCGTCATGGGAACCACCAGCAACCACAGCCTGTTTCTGGCCATTACCCTCGGAATGTTGCCCCTATACTCTCCAAACACCAGCCTTCAAAGTGGAGTTAACGAGCATCTGGCTCAATTTGATCATTCAGGCCACCTGAAACCCGTTTTCAGTAACCTGATCACCCCCGCTGAAAAAGCCAAGGCAATACAACAGCACAGCAACCAGTTTACCGAGTGGAAACGTAATCTTTTGAATGAAAAAGAGGCCAATCACTTATTACTTGCAATGATCATTCATCATGGAAAAGGGGAGTATCCTTCCCTCTTAACCCCTATTCCGGGAGGCTGCCGGTGGGCTATTCAGGCACCGCCCTCTTCTCATCAGTCTATATCCCATGCTTTGCAGGATGTTCGCAATACGATCGCTCAATACAGCCGTGGAGTTGTGAGTCTTTCGGCGATAACGGCATTTGCCCTCGTTTCAACTTACTTGATTCGCAAAACATACAAATCCATTGGCAGACTGCAAAAACAGCACGTTTCTCAATGATCAATTCAAGACCAAAACCTTTTTGCCCTCCCAATGTGCCCAGTAAAAAAACCATTCGTCGGCCACCCAACACAAAACCATTCCTGCGCCAACCCACCGGAAAATCCAGTCCTATTCTTAAAAAGAACGTTCACTGACAATAAAGGAGTATGTCATGAGTGAAGAGCCTCAACCCCGCTTTAAACTGGCCATAACCGCTATTCTTTTTCTTCTCTTGCACCAGCCCGTTCATGCAGCCACCACCATCACAGATGCAGACAACCAGGCGGGAAAAGGGCTTAACTCGATTCGATCGGCTTTCCAGAAGTGGCAGGACAGCAGAAAGCACCCTGAAAACCTCCAGTCCCTGGCCATCAACGCACAGATTGAACACTACAGAAAACAGGCAGAGCGCCAGAAATCTGACTCAAGCCGGAATGACCTGGCCAGTCAGTCCATGATTGAGGCCTACGCCCAGTGGATGAGTTATCGAAAAGCTCAACAACCTTCTCAATAAATGGACAGCAGTCTCCCCTGAAGCCCATTGCAAAAGAAAACAGGGGAGGCTTTTCAGCCCCCAGCACTGTATGTATTGTAAAAAGCCTTTTGCTATGGACCTATGACTGCTCTGCAACCACTCCATCTACGGATGGTTCATCCTCTGCCTGTGGCAGTAAAAGGCTGAGAATGATGGCTGACAGGCCTCCGGAGGTGACCGCAGAGCCAAAAATATTCTGAACCACCTTGGGCGTGGCCACCAGCAAGTCAGGCACCATGGTGACCCCCAGGCCGATACCGAAAGAAACGGCCATAATCAACAACTTACGGCGATCCAGAGCTTCGGTAGCGAGAATCTTTACGCCAGCGGCAGCCACCGTTCCAAACATCACCAGGGTAGCGCCTCCCAACACCGGCTTGGGAATCTGCTGAAGAATGGCCCCCACCACAGGAAACAGCCCCAATATCACCAGCAGCCCTGCCACAAAGTAACCCACGTAGCGACTGGCCACACCCGTTAACTGAATCACCCCGTTGTTCTGACTGAATGTGGTATTGGGAAAAGTATTAAACACGGCTGCCAACATGGAATTGAAGCCATCTCCCAGCACCCCGCCCTTAATGCGCCGCAGGTAATCATCCCCCTGGATAGGCTGCCGGGAAATCATACAGTTAGCCGTCAGATCCCCGGTAGACTCAATGGCCGTGATCAGATAGATAATGGCAATGGGTAAGAAAGCTACCCAGTCAAAAGAGAAACCGTATTTGAAAGGGACGGGCACACTGAGCCAGGGCTGCTGGGAAATCGCGTCCATAACCGCCCCCAGGGACATTTTGCCCATGGTCAGAGCAAGAGCCATTCCTGCCAGTAAACCAATAACGATGGAAGAGAGTCGAAGCCACTGGTTTGAAGAGCGATTCAAGGCAATGATCACAGCCAGCACGGTCCCCCCCAGAGCCAGGTTGTCCAGGCTGCCAAAATCAGGGGCTTTATAGCCGCCCGCCAGATCCGTCATACCCACTTTGATCAGAGAGATACCAATGATGGTGATGACAATTCCGGTCACCAGCGGTGTCACCACTTTTTTCAGTTTATCCAGAAACCGGGAGAGCACCATTTCCACAAAGGCACCAAAAAAGCAGATACCAAAAATCAGGGACAGGATTTCATCCGGGCCACCACCCCGGCTTTTGGCGATGAATCCGGCAGCCAGTACCGATCCCAGAAATGCAAAGCTGGTGCCCTGCAGGCAGATCATCCCCGCACCAACCGGGCCAAAGCGTCGCGCCTGAATAAAGGTGCCCACACCTGAGACAATCAATGCCATGCTGATCAGGTAAGGAACCTGCTCTCCCAACCCTAAAACACCACCAATTATCAATGTTGGAGTTATAACCCCTACAAAGCTTGCCAGCACATGCTGAAGCGCCGCAAAAAACGCCTGAGGAACCGGAGGACGGTCATTGAGCTGATAGATCAGCTCCGGGTTTTCCCTATCTGCCTGTTGATTATTCATGCATTTCCCCTTTACAGCCACGAACCTTGTGACGTTTCATTGTTATAGTTTCAAGGAAGCAGAGCTGACCATTTGATCAGCTTTTAAATATGTATGCAAATAATCAGCCAACTAATAGCCATACACCGCCCCAACCCTGTCTACTGACTCAAACTTTGAGCTCAATCTCTTCTCTTGAGCCATTTGCAAATCAAAAAAAGATAATATCTCGGGCAATTCATGGAACAGAGCTTGTCAATAGAGCAACTTTAACTATTTTGAATCATTCATCTCTCCGGTTAAGAGATCTGATTCATGAGAATGGCACAGACACTGTTAATTATTTTTCTTCTGGCCTCTTCCTTGCCACCTCTGGCCATCGCTGAAATGATTCTTTGGAAGGATCTTGTTTCAGGAACATTCATTCCTGACCGCACCCCAGAAAATACCAAACGATACAAACAACAATTGGATAACCTCAAATCCAACAATATATCTCCAGAACTTGCAATTCTTCATGATGTGTTTGAAATGGATGAATACCAGGCCATCACTTGCATTCAGCATCAGTGCCCTGGTCACTCCAAGCTGGTCATCAATAGCTACCACTATTGGGTTGAGGACGGTGTCTTCGAATTACTCATGTTCACAACCAGCCAAGACTGGAATGAGGCAGCCATTAAAAAACATTCGGAGCAGATGCTTCGAGAACAGATACCCGAACTCTTTCAAGAGCCTGGAATCGAGTGGGTGATTCATGTTAATGCTCCCAAATTAAGAAGTGTTGGAGGACTCAGCCACAGTCACATCTTTATTCGTGACCAACAAACCAACTCCAGGCTACCGCACTTGTTGAAGCACCTCCCCTACAGCCGGCCAGAGGATAACCTGAAACACTGAAATTATTAATTCAGCATCCAGCGCACAGCCCGTTGGGCATGTATGGCTGTGGTGTCGTACAATGGCAAATCAACATGATGGTCAGCAACCAGCATTCCAATCTCAGTACAACCAAGAATAACCGCCTCCGCACCTCTTTCCTTCAGGGAGTGAATGGCCTGAATGTAGGCCTCCCGGGAGCTTTCCCTGATATTCCCCAGGCAGAGTTCATCGTAAATAACCCGGTGTATTATCTGTCGCTGACTGCGCTCGGGTACCAAAACCTTCAAACCGAACTTCTTTTCCAGACGACCCCGGTAAAAATCCTGTTCCATGGTAAAGGCTGTGCCCAGCAAACCCACCGTTTCAATGCCGTCTTCCAGGAGGCTTTCAGCCGTAGCATCGGCAATATGCAACAGAGGTAACTGAACCGCTTCTTCGACCATGCCAGCAACGATGTGCATGGTATTGGTGCAAATCATCATCCCTTGTGCACCAGCAGCTTCAATGTTCCTGGCAGCTTCTGCCAGTAACTCTCCAGCCTTGCCCCACTCTCCTCGATTCTGCAGCTGTTCGATTTCCGCAAAATCAACACTGTAGAGACAAATTCTGGCTGAATGCAAACCGCCCAAGGCCTGCTTCACCCCTTCATTCAATAACCGGTAATAATGGGCCGTTGATTCCCAGCTCATCCCCCCGAGCAGTCCAATGGTTTTCACGGCGCTCTCTCTTCCGGCTTAAGCATTCCTGCCACAATCAGATATTGCGCCAGGTAGTAAGTGACCATGATCAGAACAGTGGCATAAGGGATGGGTAAAAGGAATTTGTTGATTGCGATCAGACTATCAGACACCGCAAAGGTAGCGGCTCCGGTAAACAACCATTGCCATGGCCGGTTACAGAACGCAGCTCCCAGTACCATTGAGCAGATCGCCAGCAGATAGACCAGAACAGGGATCAGTAATTCACCGGTGGCCGGCAGGATCACTCCGGCCAGAATCAATGCTACAGGTAAAAAACCGAGCGCCAGCCATTTGCGATTCACATCCGAAGTGCGATCACTCCAGAACAGCACACTGTAGGTCAGCTGTGCTATCAGGAAACTGCCCAGGCCGGGTATAAAAAAATCTCCAAATGCGCCATCAAGTGCAAGAAACACATCACCGCCCGCAGAAAACAGCAGTGCAACCAGCATCCCCACTCTTAACTTACCTGTGAGCTGACTCCAGACCGGTACCATCAACAGGACAACTGGAGCCGCCTTTGCCACAATCCCCGCCTCTACGGGCAGTACACCCACCAGGAGCAGGTATGCCAGGGAAAGGCTCCAGAACAACAATGAAACAGGCTTTGGCATCCAGTCACTCTCCTTATTTTTCTTCTACGAACAGACCGCCATCACAGAACTCTCCCACTATACCTCCGGGCAAGCCTTCAACAAAGCGTCTGCCAGCCGAAAAAACAGTGAACAACCTTCAGAGAATGTTCAATGACTAAAAAGCAGTTATGGATGCTGGTTACGCTCACTGGCGTACTGATTCTGGCTCTGCTTGCCTTTCCAGGAGGCTCGGAAAATGCTCCCCCCTTACCGGCGGAAAACCCGGCTCTCTCCGAAAAAAAGCAGTACCACAAAGCAAACATTGATGACATTCTTGACCACTCCGAGGATCTTGAGCTGGTCAAACTCTCTGGTGAAATTATCCAGAAAGTGAAATGCAACACCTATCTGTTCAGGGATGAGACCGGCGAGATCAAGGTCTTTATTGATGACGACCTGATCCCTTCCCAGGGACTTCCCTTCAATCTGCCGGTGATTCTCAATGGCGAGGTGGAAAAATCCTCCCTGTGGCCCCTTCAGGTGGATGTTGACAACATTCGCTATGTGTTTTGAGGATTCGTTGGAAAGTTAAGCGCCTCCTGATTCCAGAACGCGGACCAGTCCACAGCCGGATCCCCCAGCACCAGAAAATCCGGATTGATCAAACTCTCTTTCCGGTTATAACTGAACCGCTGACCTTCCGGATCCAGAAGCACGCCACCAGCCCCTTCAACCACAGCCTGAACCGCACCGGTATCCCACTCTGAAGTGGGGCCAAGCCGGGGATAAACATCCGCCAGCCCTTCCGCGATGTAGCAACTTTTCAGGGAACTGCCCACTTTCTGGGCCTGAAGATTTGGATAAAGAGCCTTCAGCCCCTCCAGATACGCTTTTGCCCGCTCTGTCCCGTAACTCCGACTGCCCAAAACGAGCACTTCACGCTCTGGCTGAAAGGGTCTTGGGTGAATCTCATGGGCAGGCTGATCCGGAACCTTTTTGCAGGCCCCCAGGTCCCTGCCCCCCCAGTAGGAGGTCTCGGAAACCGGCAAATACACGACCCCAAGCAGTGGATAATTGCCCTCTATCAGGGCAATGTTCACCGAAAACTGTCCATTCCGGTTGATAAACTCTTGGGTACCGTCCAGAGGGTCCACCAGCCAGTAGCGATGCCAGTTTCTGCGCTCAGGCCAGGGAGTGTGCTCTGACTCCTCGGACAAAATGGGATATTGAACAGGCAGCGCCCTGAGCCCTTTTTCAATGACCGTATTGGCAGCAAGGTCCGCCCGGGTTACCGGGGTACTGTCCTGCTTTGTCTCGATGCCCAGGTCGTCCTGTTCATAAATATCGAGAATGGCGCGACCGGCCTCTTCGGCGATGGCCTCCAGATGAGGAAACAAGGATTCCAGTGACTGATCCAACATACTTATGAAGACTCCCGTAATGTTTCAGATTCACCGCACGTAAACGCCATTGATCCCAGCTGTTCACGAACCAGAAAAAGCGCAGCCATGGCCCTGGCCTCGGTAAAATCCGGGCGGCCACAAAGCTCCAGCAACTCAGCGAAAGCAAAGGTTTCCACCTCCAGCGGCTCCGGCTCATCCCCCTCCAATCGTTCTTCATAGAGGTCACGGGCCACCATCACGTGAATTTTGCGGGACATATAGTTAGGCGACAAAGTAAAGTCATCCAGATGGTGCCACTCACGGGCACCGTATCCCACTTCCTCCTTCAGTTCGCGGTTACCCCCTTCTACCAGACTCTCTCCCGGTTCGGCCAGCCCTTTGGGCAGGGTCAGCTGGTAATCTTCAGTTCCGGCAGCATACTCCCGGATCATCAGGAAGTGGTCATCATCCACCAGCGGCACCACCATCACCCCCCGGTGGCCCGAATCAAACTCCCCAAGGCGCTCATAAATACGCTCCTGCCCATTGGAAAAACGAATATCCAGCTCTTCGACCCGGAACAGGCGGGTTCGGGCAATTTCTCTGGCAGAGCGGATCTGTGGTTTTGGCTTATGGGCTGCATTTATGGTCATGGTTCCCTGACGGTGTTTTCGGCCTGAACATGAAAGGGTATTATAGGTTCGAACCCGCCTGATGAAACCTCAAACGAGCCTTCAACTGACAATACCCATGATCAACTGGAACTCAATCAGCACAGTGTTGCTGGATATGGACGGAACCCTGCTTGACCTTCATTTTGATAATTATTTCTGGCAGGAATACGTCCCCCTGAAGTACGCCGAAAAGCACAACATCCCTCTGGCCAGGGCAAAAGAAGAGCTGGAGCCAAGGTTCACCCAAACCTATGGCACCCTTGACTGGTACTGCCTGGATTACTGGGGCCGGGAGCTGGCACTGGATATCATGGCCATGAAACGGGAAATCACTCACCTGATCTCCTTCAGACCCCATGCCGACACTTTTCTCCAAAATCTCAAAGACCAGGGGAAGCAGGTGATTATGATCACCAACGCTCACCGGGACAGCCTGTCATTGAAGCTTGAGCGGCTGCCCATGGCCCACTATTTTGATCGTCTGATCAGTTCCCATGATTACGGCTATCCAAAGGAAGACCAGAGCTTCTGGCAGGCACTGGAGGCGGATATCGCCCTGGACAAAAAACGGGCACTGTTTATTGATGACAATACCGGTATTCTTGAGGCTGCCCGAACCTATGGCATCGCTGAGTTACTGGCCATCCGCTATCCGGACAGTCAGAAAGGTGCCTGGGATACCGGCAACTACCCGGCCGTCCACGATTTCCGGGAGCTGCTGATGCCGTCCTGATGGCATCTGAAAAGCCTTCTAAAGAACCATCCACCTGGTGATCCCAACCAATGACCGCTACCGACAAAGTTCGACTCGACAAGTGGCTCTGGGCCGCACGCTTTTACAAAACCCGGAGCATTGCCAAAGAAGCCATCGACGGAGGCAAGGTGCACCTGAACGGCCAGCGCTGCAAACCGGGCAAAGAGCCCAAGCCAGGGGACACCATTCGTTTGCGGGCGGGATGGGATGAGCGCACCGTGATCGTCCGGGCATTAAGCGACAAACGTCAGAAGGCTGAGCTGGCTCAGCAGCTTTATGAAGAAACCCCGGAAAGCCTTCAGGCCCGGGCTGACGCCGCCGAAAACCGGAAAGCGCTTCGTGGCGCCACCCCGAGACCGGAGCACCGCCCCGACAAAAAACAGAGACGGGAAATCATGAAACACAAGTCGGGCTTTTAATAGGGCGCTTTATCATCACACTGGTACCCCATTTCCCGAAACCGGGTACAGATTTTCTGGCCAAAGATGGCATGAAAGCGGGTGGTCGGGTGCACGTCGTCCCAGAATGCATATTGGTCAGGCTTGCTGCAGACCGGTGGTGTCTGGCCAGCACTCTTGAATAGATGGGCCAGTTGCGGGTTACGAAGAAACTCCGTGCTAACAACGGGCGCCATTGCCGTCATTGCTGAAGCGCCAACCAAAGAGGCAATAGCACCGGCTGGAGGTGCCTGCTCCGGGGCATCCCCTACCCCTGGTAAGCTGACCATGGCACAAGGCTCCTTGAGATTGGTGATGCCATAAGCATATGCATTATTCAACACACTCCAGAAAAGTTGCCTGGCATCCAGAAGGTGAATGGCGATGCCTTTGCCCGCGTATTTTGCTTTCATCTCATTGAGTGTGTTCAGGTGCCACTGATTGTGCAGGCTGATCAGGTATTTTGCTTCACTTCTGATTCGATAATCAGACTTCAGATACCTGGGCGCCCGGGTCATGTCGGGCATATTGACCCAGACAATATGACGCGCGCCCTGTTTCATCATTTTCTCAAGACTGCGCTTCTGTGCCTTAACCACATCACCCGGATTCCTGTGCATATTCAGATAATCATTACCCCCAAAGAAATAAACAACAACATCACGCGGGCCAAACTTTGGGTACTCCCTGAGATAGGCTTGAACCAGAAGGTCTGAACAGGGAGGAATCAGGCTTCCAGCAAACATTTTCTCCACAATCGCGGTCACTTTCTCAGTCCCGAGATGAGTGATATACCCCAGCTTATCCCTTGCGCAAAGACTCCAGCTCCCCCCATGAGATCGATTCACATAGTGCGCGGGATTCTTCTTGTCCAGGCCCAGCCGGGCTGTCAGGTACTCAGCCCATACTGGGCCGTTGCTGAACTTGCCATCGACATAAGGGGGGGCTGGTATAACAGGGATATCAAGGTGCTTCGTCAGTGACACCAGATTCAGCAGAACATATTGCTCATACAGCTTGCAATTGGCCACTTTGCACAAGGCGCTGTACAGGGAAAAACGGTCTCTCAGGAAACGATGAACATAGGGCTGAAGATAGGCACTGTCTTCCTTGTCATTCAGTACCTTCAGCAGCTGGTAAGTAGAGTTTTTGCCACCGTCATCCGTCAGGCTGTCCCCCATGAAAATCACTTTACTGACAGGCATCAGAGTTTTGACACTAGCTCCCCTGTCCTTTGCAACTTCGTCCTTTGCAGAGCCATAGCCAGTGAATAACAACATCATAACCGTAGCGGCGAACGTTGCTACATGACCGTATTGAGAAAGTTTCATCGTCAAACCAGCCGACTGCTATTAAAAACAGGTACTTGGAAAGAGCTAACACTAGCAGCTGCACATTCTGACGAAGGATCACTTCTGAATAAAAACGCAGGTGTATCGTAACAGCAGGCTATCCTTCCAAATACAGGAAGTGCCTTTTCCAAAATAATAACCATCAGGAACCCGTTGGATGAGATCAGCCCGTGGACCTCTTTCACTAAACCAGTTGAAATCTTTCCTGAACGCTAAAAGCGCCCACACAGCCTCTTCCACTATGGTCAGACTCCACAGGGGAAAAGTGACAACGGGTGACCCCATAGCCAGCTGGCTTGGCTATATCGTATACGGATTAAAAAAAGTCCTGGGCATTTACCGCTCTGTCACCTGGAAAGAGCACTGTCAGGCTCTGGCTGAGAAAGAAATGATGGGACTTGCCCGGGCAATGCCCACGTATATCAGAGGAAGGGCTGTCACAGCCTTGCAATCCAGAAAAGCCATTACCCTTGGCTTTCTGAAGCAGGCAGTGGACGAACTCGAAGCCGAAAAGCAACAATATCTGAGGTCTCCGGACGCCACCAGAAGCTTGCTCAGGGAACGACTGCAGAGAGGAGAATTAACAGACCCCGCTGAGCTGGAAGCGCTTAAAAGGCGGATACTTTACCTGGTTCAGGAGTCACCGGACTTCACCGAATACCCCAGACAGTTACAGATCGCCTCCCTGACCCAGGCCATGCTTTCAGGTATCAATGCTTCAGCAGTAACCTCAGATAACCTGCCGGACGTCCTCGCTCAGCTGGAGTTATTCTGTTGCACCGCTGCCAGTAAAGAGCAGCCTTCAGTGCCTCCTCCAGGGTTCAATTTTCACCAGACAGCCCTTGATCAAATCCATCAATACAGGGGGTCAGATCTGGCCAGGACTGCCCTGGGCGACCTGACCTACATCCTTTATCACCGGATTGACACAGCCCCCCCTGAGCAGCTCTCGGACTATCTGGCAGGACCTCAAGCGGCACACAGCCGACTACTGGATGATATTCTTTCCGGAAGTATCAGTGAGCTTGATCAACTGTCCCAGCTTCAGGAAAACGTCTATGCCAATCTTGGGGATCGGGATTACCTGACTGAGCAGTACGATGATGTGTTTGCAGGGTTTGAACTGGTTCTGAAAGCCTTCAACTGCATCCACGGAGAAATGACAGAAACCTCCATTAATGGGTGGCTGTATCAGATAGGTGAAGCCTGTGGCGTCACAGAGCATCTTCCCCCCAAACCCGCTCACCTGACAGAGAACCACTTCTCAGCCATTCAACTGGAATCCGAGCTGGTTTCAGATCTGATAAGGCACAAACAGTGTGGTGTCACTCAAAGGGCATTGGGTGATTTAACGTTTTTGCTGTATCGATTACTCCCGGAGACTGACGCAGATCCACTCCAACAGGAAGAGAAGCTGGCTTCCCGTAGAGTAAAACGGTCTCGCCGAGGCTGAAAACAGGCGGTATTCAGCTTAAAGCAGATACACAACGCCGTCTCGAATCTCAGCAGGAACCGCCTTAAGCTGATCACCGGGACAGGGGCCGGCAATACACTCCCCACTTTCAATCAGGAACTGGGCACCATGGGTGGCGCACTGAATCAATCGCTTCTCAGAATCAAGAAACTGGTCAGGCTGCCACTCCAGGTTGATTCCGAAGTGTGGGCATACATTTTCATAAACATATACCTGATCCCCCTTTCGCACAGCAAAGATCTGCCCCTTTTCATGACTGAACCCTTTACTGCCCGGGTCCTCCAGTTCTCCCAATGAACACAGTGGAATCATTCCTGCTCCGTTTTTAACGATGATCACCATCAGGACTTTAACAGCCATTCCGATACAGAAGAAACAACCCTGAATGACTAAATGGCCATGCAACTGATACCCATGCTCTCCAATGATCAGATTACCCAGGCCATCAGCCAGGTGGACAGGTTATCCGACCTCTGGGAACAAAGGCATTTTGAACTCCCCTTTTTTACCCTGGGCGCCGCCAGCTACCTGGACAGTTCAAAAATCAGCAATGTTCGGTATTATCGCAAAGCCGCCCGATTGAACCCTTTTCTGAAATCAGAATTTGACTGGCTGTATTCAAGATTGATTGAAACACTGGAGCAAGCCACCGGATACACTTGTGCTTTGGCAGATGGCCAGGCACTGCCAGGGTTTCATATCTTCAAATCCCATCGACAGTTCCTGGAACCCGTTGCCAGCCGACATATTGACCTTCAATACCAGGACTTGGAGTGGGAAGACCCGGAGTCCATCGACTTTGAACACCATACCCTGTCTTTTACTCTGGCACTGGAGCTTCCGACCAGCGGAGCAGGACTGAACACCTGGCCACAGGATAAAGAGGCTCTGGACCGGCTTCCTTTCCTGTCAGACCTGCTGCCATGGCATGGAAATAACGAAAATAGACAGTATGTGGCCTATCAGCCCGGCTACCTGGCGGTCCATTCTGGAAATCTGCTGCATCAGATCGCCCCCATTAAAACCTTTCAGCCCGATGAGCGTCGCATCACCCTGCAGGGGCACGGTGTGTTAAAAAACAGCAGCCAATACCTTTTGTACTGGTGACCAGGCTCCAGCCAGAACGTGTTATTGCCTGCCCGTTGATGCCTCCTCATCCGGAATACGAACATCAAAAGGCATTCCCCGGTGCAAAACAATCTGACTGAAATAGAGGTTAATCGCCTGAGAGGTGGTCAATCCCAGCTGTCGGAGAATCTCTTCCGCTTCTGTTTTCAGAGATTCATCCATCCGCGCCCTGACCGTTGTCTCTTTTGCCATCGTTTTATTGCACTCCCGCTATCAAAGACTGAGCACATTATGACTCTTCATTAATAGAACTGCGCCTTTGAAAAGAAAAAAATCTATCTCCGTACCAGCTACTGCTACTCCACCGTGTGAACCCGTGTACCAGGACCTTAACCGCTCTGTAAGCAATCGCTGCTACAGTCGGTGGACAATTTGCCGATTGACTCGTATCAGCCTGCCAAATATAACAATAGCTGTGGCTTATTAAAAAGGCGCCCCAGAGGCGTTGCTTCCGTGAGGCAAAAATGGCCCGTGCTGACGTCAGAAACAGGCATCATAAACACGAAAAGCACAAGTCTTAAGCAGCTCTCAAGAAATAACAGGAAGTTATTTTTAACGACAAACTGGAACCTGAGATTGGCTTTTTTCACTATGCGCAAGTTCACTCTTAATGGCCTGCTTCAAACGTTCTTTCTTCTGACAGTTCTGACTTCTGCTGCCGCAGCATCTTCGGGCTCAGAATCCGATTCAAAAAAAGCAGTCCCCACCCGACAGCAGGCCCTCTTCATCAGAGTGGAAAAAGCCCTCAAACGGGGGGACTTCAAACCCTACTTCCAACATCGGGTGAACCTCAACAGCTATCCGCTGGCTCCCTACCTTGAGTACCTGTTTCTTACCCGTCGGCTCCGCTCTATCAAACAGGAAGACGTCGACCGGTTTATCAATCAGCACCCTGATCTTCCACAGTCCGAACAACTAGCCAGCCAGTGGCTCAGTTATCTGGCAAAACAGAAACGCTGGGAAGACTACCTGGCCGCCTATCAGGAGGATGACAATGGCCGCTTTCAATGCCTGAAAGGAACTGCCCTGTTTAAGCTGGGCAAAGTAAAACAGGCCTGGGAAGAAGCCCGCCATTTGTGGCTGACCGGACAGTCACAGCATGAAGCCTGCGACTCTTTGTTTGCCAATTGGAAAGAAGCAGGAGGGCTGACCCAGAACCTGGCCATTGCCCGCTTCTGGATGGTGGCCGAAACCGGCAACACCGCCCTGGCAAAATACCTGGACCGCAGCATCACCGACCCCTCCTTCAAAGCCTCAACCCGGCTGTTCTGGCGCATTCATAACAACCCCGCACACATTGAATCCAGTCGCCTGAACGGTCGGCTTGAACACCACCGGATCATCCTGCTCCATGGTCTGAAACGGCTGATCTCCCGAGACTACGATCAGGCGGTTGAACTCTGGTTGAAACTCAGGGACATCTACCCCTTTTCCGAAGAACAAGTGTCTACCATTGATAAGCGCCTTGCTCTCAAGGCCGCCAAAAACTTTATGGGCAATGCCAGCGAGCAGATCGCCAGAATTGATCCAGACTTTCACTACCCGGATATTACCGAATGGCGCATCCGCCTGGCTCTCAAGGACCAGAACTGGGGGGAGGTTCTGGCCCTGACCAGCCAGCTGCCTCTATCCTTCCAAAAACACAGTCGCTGGCAATACTGGTCAGGCGTGGCCCGCCTGAAACTCAGTTTCAGTGATAAGAAGCAAAAAACACCTGCTCCACTGGCCACCTTAAGCCAGAAACGAAACTTCTATGCTTTTCTGGTGGCCGACCTTAAGGAACAGACATTCCAGCTGAATCACAAAGACGACGTGGTGAACCGGAAAGCCCTCCATAAACTGCAAGTCCAGTTCCAGGGCTTCAAACGTATCCGGGAATGGCTGTATCACGAACGATTGACCCGTGCCCAGTCTGAGCTAAATCGAATCCTTCCCATGCTGAGCCGTCAGCAACGCAAGCTGGTTCCCCACCTTGCCCAGCAATGGAACTGGCACCATCAGGCAATTATGATGGCGGCTCGGGAATCCATCTGGAATGACCTTGATCTCCGATTTCCATCCCCTCAATCCCGGTTATTCAACAAACATGCCCGGTTGCGCAGACTGGATTATCCCTGGGTGATCGCTATCGCCCGACAGGAAAGTGCTTTTCACCCCAGGGCGAAATCCAGTGCCGGTGCAAGGGGGCTGATGCAGCTAATGCCTGCCACTGCAAAGCAGGCGGCGCAAAAACACAGAATCCCCTATCGCAAAACCTCCGAACTGTTCAATCCGGAAACCAATATCGCCCTGGGCACCGCCCACCTGGCCTGGCTTGCCAATAATTTCGATAACAGCCGGATTTATGCGACAGCCGCCTACAATGCAGGAAGCACCCCGGTCCGGCGCTGGTTGAGAGACAGAGGGCATCTGCCCCTGGATATCTGGGTTGAAACCATCCCCTACGATGAAACCCGCAACTACGTCCAGAATGTCCTGTCCTTCCGGGTCATCTACAGCAGCCTTCAAAACCAGCCCGTTCGGATGTTCTCCCGTAAAGAGGCTGCAACTCTGACATTGGCGGAAAACCGCCAGCCCCTTGTAGTACAGAACACTCCAACAACGACAGTGCGTTGATTCCCCTGGTTCACCCGCATCAGGGGGGACAAGCTGCTAGGAGTCTGTCGGACTTATGCTTCCGAGCATAAAATTCAGTAGAACGAGTCGTATTTTTCGATGGATTTGTGCGAATAGTTGACCTATTTAATCGAATTCATCGGAAAATTTGGCCGTTCTTTCTGGATTTTAGGCCGGAATTGTCGTAAGTCCGACAGACTCCTAGAGCCAGTTCATCCAGAACCGATTCAGAGTCGGCTCCCAGTTCAGGAGGAGCCCCCTTGTACTCAACAGGGGTTCGCGACAACCGGATCGGATTTCCAGCCACTGTCACTGCACCTGCTTTCGGATGGGGCAAGGTCACCACCATCCCCCGGGACTGAATCTGCGGATCATCAAACACCTCCGCTACCGAATGAATAGGACCGGCCGGAATCCCCGCCTCTTCCAGCAAGCCAAGCCAATGGTCTCTGGAATGCTGCAAAAAGCGCTGTGCCAACTGAGGAATCAGCGCATCACGATGGGCCACTCTGGCGGCATTCGTGCTATAGCGTGAATCAGAACTCAACTGAGGCATCTCCATAACAAGACACAGTCGAGAAAACTGCAGGTCATTACCCACCGCGAGAACCAGCTCCCCATCACAGCAGACAAAACTCTGGTAGGGCACAATGTTTGGATGAGCATTGCCAAGCCTGCCCGGATTAACGCCCCCCACCAGCGCATTACTGGCCTGGTTCGCCAGGGTTGCAGCGGTCACATCCAGCAATGCCAGATCCACCTGCTGCCCCAGGCCAGAGGCTTCCCTTTCCTTAAGTGCTGCAAGAATACCCACCGTGGCATATAGCCCGGTCATAATATCGGTGACGGCCACCCCGACTTTCTGAGGCCGACCATCGGGTTCTCCGGTAATGCTCATCAGCCCACCCATGGCCTGGACCAGAAGATCGTAACCCGGTCGATGACGATAAGGCCCGGTCTGACCAAAACCGGTAATGGAACAATAAACCAGAGCCGGGTTTAACGTTTTCAGCCGCTCATAATCCAGTCCCAACCGAACCGGATCACCCACCTTGAAGTTTTCGATCAACACATCACAGGTGGCGGCAAGCTCCCGGCATTTCCTCTGATCCGCTTCTTTGCTCAAATCAAGGCACACCGATCGTTTGCCCCGGTTGGCGCAGAGGTAATATGCGGACTCTGCGGTTTCCTCTCCCCGACTGTCCTTAAGAAACGGCGGCCCCCAGGCACGGGTATCATCCCCCCGCTCCGGACGTTCCACCTTGATCACTTCCGCCCCCAGGTCCGCCAGTAACTGGCCCGCCCAGGGTCCGGCCAAGACTCTGGAAAGATCCAACACACGGATTCCCGTCAATGCCCCCATGCAACGCTCCCAGTCCATGTTGTTAGAATGCAGGAATACCCGTTTGTGCCCTTCCCAGAATCAAACCATGAATGTCGTAAGTGCCCTCATAAGTGTTCACCACTTCCAGGTTGCACATATGGCGCATGATCGGATATTCATCAGAAATGCCGTTCCCACCCAGCATATCCCTGGCCTGCCGGGCTATCTCCAGGGCCTTGCCGCAGTTGTTGCGCTTGATCAGAGAAATCAACTCCGGCGCAATGGTTCCAGACTCCATCAACTGCCCCGCCCGGACAGCTCCCTGCAACGCCAGGGCGATTTCCGTCTGCATATTGGCCAGTTTGGTCTGCACCAGCTGGGTCGCTCCCAGGGGGCGCCCAAACTGGGTTCGATCCATCACATAGTCCCGGGCCGTGTGCCAACAGTTTTCCGCAGCCCCCATCGCTCCCCAGGCAATCCCGTAACGGGCATTGTTCAGACAGCTGAACGGACCTTTCAACCCTGAAACTCCGGGCAGCATCTGGGCTTCACCCACTCGAACCTCGTCCATGACAATCTGTCCGGTTACCGACGTACGAAGCGCCAACTTGCCTTCAATTTTCGGGGTGGTCAGCCCTGTCATTCCCTGCTCCAGGACAAATCCCCGGATCTGGCCATCATCGGTTTTTGCCCAGACCACAAACACATCCGCTATCGGGCTGTTGGTAATCCAGGTCTTGGCACCACTGATGGAATATCCCCCTTCCACTTTTTTTGCCCGGGTGAGCATACCTCCCGGGTCCGAACCATGATCTGGCTCGGTTAATCCAAAGGCGCCGATCTTTTCGCCCCTGGCCAGCGCTGGCAGATACCGCTCTTTCTGGGCTTCACTGCCGAATGCATAAATCGGATACATCACCAGGGACGACTGGACACTCATCATGGAGCGGTAGCCAGAATCCACCCTTTCGATCTCCCGGGCAATCAGTCCATAGCTGACATAATCCACCCCGGCACAGTCGTATCCCTTTAACGTTGATCCCAGCAGCCCCAACTGTCCCATGGCCCGAAACAGCTCCGGATCGGTCTGCTCCTGACGGAAAGCCTCACGTACCCCGGGCAGCAGTTGTTCCCTGGCAAACTCCCGGGCGCTGTCCCGAATCTGTCGCTGCTCTTCACTGAGTTGTTGCTCCAGCAAGAAAGGGTCCTGCCAGTCCATCTGTGCCCATCCACCCATAGCGTTGTTATCTCTCTTCTGACGCATTAATAAGAAGGTTTCTGATGGAAATCAGATTACTTCTCCAGGCAAAATAAATTAAATATATATTTCATATCTATTTAATATCATTCATATATGATTTACCGGTATGGATATCCGCAAGCTTGAAATCTTTACGACAGTGGCAAGACTTGGCAGCTTCAGTGAGGCATCACGCCTGCTTCATATGGCCCAACCCGCCGTGAGCATTGCCATCCGAAAGCTGGAAGAACAGACCGGCTGCCCGCTACTGCACAGACACCGTCGTAAAATTCAACTCACTGCAGAAGGAGAGGTAGCCTATCACCAGGCCTTGAAAGTCCTGGCTGAAATGGAAAGCTTCAAAAGCCAGCTCCGGGAGGTCAACACCCTGGTCACAGGCACCGTCACTTTGCTCTGCCCGGCAATGCTGGCCAACTATGCACTGCCTGAGCTGCTGACGCCTTTTCTGGAGCAGTACCCTGGCCTGAACGCCTCAGTCCAACAGGCGGGAACAGCCAATATCCGGAAACAACTGCTCGAACAGGAGTGTGAACTGGGTGTAATAACCCTGGACAATACGCCCTCAGCCTTGAGCACTCAGCCACTGGTCAGTGAGCGAATGCAGCTGTGTGTTCCTGAAAACCACCCCTGGTCATCCAGAACAGCAATATCCATCCACGAACTCCATCATAAACCCATGGTTGTTTATCAGCCCGACTACCACCTTCGCCAGAGACTGGATCAGCTCTGCCTGAACAACAGGGTCACTCCCACCCTTAAGCTGGAAACCAACTTCCTGCCACTGATTGCTCGCATGATCCGCCAGGGGGTTGGCATCGGTGTGGGCCTGACCATGATGGCGGAAAAGGAGCCTGGCATTGTGGGCATCGACCTTGTGGAAGAGGAATCCTTTGGACTGGCACTGGCCTGGTTGAAGGGACGAACCCTTTCCAGGGCCAACCAGGCGTTTCTACATTTCCTGGCCGGAACTGAACCTGAATGATGAATCAAAGAAAATGGATGCTACCGGCGCTGCCAGATTATCAGCATGGTACTCTTCGTTACACCAGCAGTTCTTAAACCGACAGCTCCTCCCAAAATAATGCACTGAAGTACTTAATTTGATCCGGACAGGCCAACAGAAGCGCACAGGACAAGACAGCACGTGAAGTTCTGATAAACTGTCATCACCCTATTTTAAATTTCAGGAGATTCCCGTTAATGGACAGGCGCCATAAAACCCATGCTGTTCAGGTTGGACATGTCACCATCGGTGGTGATGCTCCAGTGGTGGTGCAGTCCATGACCGATACGGATACGGCGGACGTAAAACGAACGATCGACCAGATTAAGCTGCTGGCGGATGCGGGCTCAGAAATCGTGCGTATAACGGTCAATACAGAAGAGGCAGCAGCAGCCGTTCCGAAAATCTACGAAGGCCTGGCAAAGCTCAATTGTAATGTGCCGATCGTCGGCGATTTCCACTACAACGGTCATACCCTGCTGACCAAATACGATGAAACCGCCAGGCTGCTTCACAAGTACCGGATCAACCCCGGTAATGTGGGCTTCGGCAACAAGAAAGATGACCGCTTCAATACCATGATTGATGTGGCCATCAAGCACAACAAGCCGGTGAGAATCGGTGTGAACTGGGGCAGCCTGGATAAAGAACTTGCCACCCGCCTCATGGATGAGAACGCCCAGTCGGCCAACCCCAAATCGTCTCAGGAGATTCTGCACGAAGCTCTGGTGCTTTCAGCTCTGACCAGTGCAGATGCCGCCGTGAAACATGGCCTTGGAGAAGACAAGATCGTCATTTCCTGCAAGGTCTCCCGGGTTCAGGACCTGATCAGTGTCTATCAGATGCTGGCAGACCGCTGCCAATATGCTCTGCACCTGGGGTTGACCGAGGCTGGCATGGGCAGCAAGGGGATCGTTGCTTCCAGTGTCGCCATGGGGGTGCTTCTGCAGCAGGGTATTGGCAATACCATCAGAACCTCACTTACCCCGGAACCAGACGCCTCCCGGGACAAAGAAGTGATCGTCTCCCAGCAGATACTCCAGGCCCTGGATGTACGCAGTTTTTCACCGGAAGTTACGGCCTGCCCAGGCTGCGGCCGAACCACCAGCACGTTCTTCCGGGTGCTCACCGATGAAGTGGATGGGTTCCTGCGCAGCCGAATGGTCAACTGGCGGCACCAGTTTGTAGGTGTGGAAGAGATGAAAGTCGCGGTGATGGGCTGTGTGGTTAACGGGCCGGGTGAAAGCAAACACGCCAATATCGGCATCAGCCTGCCGGGAACCGGAGAGGCGCCTTCAGCCCCCGTATTTGTGGATGGCGTCAAGGTAACGACTCTCAAAGGTGACAATATCACCGAAGAATATAAACAGATGATCGAGGATTACGTTCACAAAACCTATGCCCCCAGGGATCAACTCATCGCCAGCCACTGACTGAAAATCCTCCTGCCGTACAGAACGTGCAGGAGGGCTTTTAATAAATACAACACACCCTCTGCAATCACTGCTTTAATCAAATAATGAATGGAATAATTAACCGCCAGTCACTGTCATGCCTGAACCCTCCTTCTCCTACGACTCGTTAACAGAAGAAATTATTCAATTGACGGCAGATCTGACCGCTATCCCTGCCCAGACCGACCTGGACACGGAGCAGGCCATTGCCAACTTTGTTCATGACAAATTGACCCACTTTGGTTTATCCCCAACCCTCATCGGACCTGAACAACACCCCTCTGTCCTGTGTACCCTCAAAAAAGGAAATGGGCCGGTGCTCTGGCTGGAAAGTCCCCTGGATACAGTACCTGCGGGAGACCCGGCCAACTGGAAAACGGAATCCCCCTTTAAGGCTGAAATACATGGCGATCGAATGACCGGTCGCGGCGTGGCCGATGCCCGGCTGGCAGTCGCTCTATTTTCTGTGCTGGCACGGCAGTTATCCCAGGATAACCAGTTTAAGGGAACACTGGTGCTTGCCTTTGATGCGGATGAACAGTCTGGCCGCTTTACCGGAATTCGTGAAATCATCCGTCAAGCCCCCAAACCGGATGGTATTATTCTTGGCTATCAGGGAGCCAATGAAATTTCCATTGGCGCCAGGGGCCTTTTCCGTCTCTGGCTCAAAATTCAGGGCCTTTCTGCTCACCCGGGCTCACGCTCCCGAAAAGGGGTCAACGCCATTACAATTATGACGGAGGCACTTTCAGTACTGAGACAAACCACGTTGTCAGAGTCTCAGGAAGCCTTTTTCCCTTTTGGCAGCCAACTCCAGCCGACCCTGATCAAGGGGGGGGATGCCCTGAACAAGGTTCCTGATCTCTGTGCCGCTTTTCTCGATATCCGGCTGCTTCCCTCCATGAACAAAGCCAGTGTTCTGGAACAGTTGAATACAACCATTGCCTCGGTGGTCGATGCCTTTCCTGGCAGCCACTTCAGTCTCGAAGAAGTGCAGTATTACCCAGCCTTTCTTACCCCCCCGGAATCCCGGCTGGTCCAGATTGTTCATACCGAGGCCCAGCGTGCCACCGGACAGGCTCTCCCTCTGGTTGCCAGTGGCCCTACCAGTGTGGGCTGTGTTCTGGCCCATATGGCACCAGTCATCAACTGCTTCGGTGTTCACTCCGGAAATGTTCATGCAGATAACGAATGGATTCTTCTCAAAGACATACTACCGGTTTATAACACCTGGTATCGAACGGCCCTGAATTTTTGTGACTCAATTAATGGGTAACAATCAACTATTAAAATAGCCATCAATCAAATTACCCCAACAAAAAAATAATATTAATCTCAAACCATAAACTAAACACTCCATTTATTTGACAATACTTTTGGAAAACCTATCTTTAGTTTTTAAACCAATAAGGTAAAAATCTAACATTCCCTGCCCCAGGTAAAAAGGCCTGATTATGGAACTGTCTTTCCGGATAAGGCTTATAACGACTCTTAGCGCCACCCTTGAGTTTTATGATTTTACTCTGTTTATTTTTCTTGCTCCGGCGATCGCCTATCACTTTTTTCCAGCCTCTTCAGGATTTGGAAGCATTATGCCGGTATTGATTCTGTTTTTTTCTGGCTATCTTGCCCGGTTTATTGGCGGATTGTTCTATGGTCATGGCGGTGATACCAGGGGCCGAAAACCTTATTACATGAATTCCATGATTATCATGTCTCTAAGTACCCTTGGGATTGCCCTGGTTCCCGGTTATGATTTATTGGGATCCATAGCCCCCGTTCTATTACTGGTCTTAAGAATATTACAGGGATTATCTCTCGGTGGAGAGGTACCAGGATCCCTGGTTTATGCTGCAGAATATTCCAGAAAAGGAAAAAGAGCACTTGCCACCTGTTTGATCGTCAGTGGCCTTATGCTGGGAAACGTTCTTGCCAGCGCTGTGGTTAGCCTTATTTATTATCTTTTTGAAGAACCCGCCGTTAATGAGTGGGCATGGCGCATTCCCTTTGCCTGTGGATCTGCCCTTGGCATCATTAGTCTCTGGCTACGTTATGCTTTGGATGAAACACCGGTCTACCATTCCCTGGGCAGCCTGAAAAAGCAGTCAGTACCTTGCCTTCATTTACTGAAATTCTGTCGATTTTCCTTACTGAAGGGAGTCAGCCTGGCCTCCGTGCCTGCCGTTGCTGTTTCCACTCTCTTCTATATTCCCAGATTTCAAATTGAATATCTGAAAATAAGTGATATTTCTATTTTCTCACTCAGCTTTATCATCTTTTCATTGATTGCCGCTCTTGGTCTGGTGTTTTCTATCTGCTCTGACAAAATAGGCCGACTCCCTTTCATTCGTTGCAGTGCTCTGACAATGATACTTCTTGTGCCAGGAGCCACTTATCTACTCGTAAATGGTTATCTATCACTAGCCTGGTCTCTCACTCCCCTGATTTTATCCCTCTCCATGATCAATGGTGTTTATGAAGCGTCCATGATTGAACTCTTTTCCACAGAAAATCGCTATAGCGGCGTAGCCTTATGTCACAATCTGGCATACTGCCTGTTTGGCGGGGCAACCCCCATGCTTCTGGAGTGGTTATGTAGCCATGGATGGCTGATCGCCCCTGGTATATGGCCAGCCTTGACTACCTGCCTACTAATGTTGCTTGCATTTCGCTGGAAAGACAATTACCAGAAAGAGCTCAAAAATATTTAAATAACGCCCTGTTATCAATAAAGGATGAGTAATAAAAATTCTATTTACATCTCAACCTTTTATTTGACAACACTCATTCCATAGCTATCTTTTTGCTTTTGAACAACATTATTCAAAAAATTTTGGAGCATTTTTTTTCGACACCCATTTCCTTCCATGATTAAGGCTATCCGTTTTTATCAATAACTAAGAACCAATACGAATGTACAATATGAACCCTCTTCTTCGATTAAGAGCCATCACTACATTAAGCGCGACTCTGGAGTTTTTTGACTTTACCCTTTTGATCTTCCTGGCTCCCGTCATGGCCGCCAATTTTTTCCCCGCCTCTTCAGGGCTCGGGGGGATTATGCCTGTACTGATGCTTTTCTTTGCAGGCTATCTGGCCCGTTTTTTTGGCGGTTTGTTCTTTGCCCACGGTGGTGACACCAGAGGGCGTAAACGCTATTACATGATTTCGATCATCACCATGTCCCTGAGCACACTGGGTATTGCTTTGCTTCCAACCCATGAACTCTGGGGAGCAATGGCTCCCTTTACCCTGCTGGTACTCCGGATTCTTCAAGGACTGTCTCTGGGGGGAGAAATCCCCGGATCGGTGGTCTTTGCCTCAGAATATACAGGCCAGGCCAAAAGAGGATTGGTGACAGGTCTGGTAGTCAGCGGAGTAACGTTTGGCAATGTGCTTGCCAGCGGTTCTGTCGCCCTGCTTTTTTACCTGTTAGGTGAACAGGCTGTCTACGAATGGGGCTGGCGCATTCCCTTTCTGCTGGGTTCCGGGCTCGGGCTGATCAGCCTATGGCTTCGGCGTTCTCTCGAAGAAACCCCTGTTTATAAGTCCATGAACAGAGAAAGAAAACAAACATGGCCAAGCCTTCACCTGCTTAAAAAGAACGGAATGGATCTAACCAGGGGAGTCATTCTGTCCGGTGTTCCTGCAGTGGCCATTTCGGTTCTGTTTTTCATGCCCCGTTACGAACAGCATTATCTTGGGTTGAATCAGACAACAGTTCTATCAATGAGTTTCATTGCTTTTTTACTGCTGGCCTCCATCAGCCTGGTTATGGCGATATTATCAGACCGTATCGGCAGACTTCCTTTGATCTGGTCAGGTGCCTTTATCATGCTGTTTGCAGTCCCTGCCTCCCTGTTTTTCCTGAGCAGAGGGGTACTTTCGCCTTTTATGGCAATTCTTCCTCTGCTGATCTCTGCAGGAATGATCATGGGCATCTACGAAGCCAGTATGGTAGAGCTCTTCTCAACTGAAACCCGTTATACCGGTGTCGCTTTCTGCCACAACCTTGCATTCAGTTTTTTTGGAGGAATCACTCCAATGATGCTGGAGTGGCTTTGCAGCAAAGGCTACCTTCTTGCTCCAGGGCTCTGGCCCGCCACCCTGAGCATGCTGCTTATTCTTCTGGCAATCCGCTGGGAAGACCGATATCAGTTGCAACTGGATAGCATTTAGCATTTAAAAAAACTGAAACTTTACCTACCAACTCGATGTTTCCATGAAATCAACCGATATCAGTGCTCATTAATGGACACGGTTCGTTCCTCTGAGTATACGACTCTTCCTTTTCTGCTCAGAACAACCTTAACCCGTGCTTCTTCAGAAGCGTCTCTCCCCGTGACAGTAGCACTGAACTTCAATGAATTTTCGCTGTCCCCAATTTCCAGCTCACCTTCTTCGCCACTAAGCACCCTCAGAGAAGGGTTAAGCGCCAATAATACCTGCTTGCCCTGAGCTTCTTCCAAAACCAGGTTTACATCATAAACACCAGGCTGTTCCGTGGAGACAAGGCTGACCTGACTCGTAAAAGCGACCTCCTGATGATCACAACCGAACAACACAAGAGCAAGGCTAACAAAGGCAAACCGAATAAAGCGACTCATGGTGATACAGACCATTCTCCAAAAGGGTAGTCTTTATAAGATTTTATTCAGGAATGATCAACTGAAGTCTGGAGACTGCCGGAGCTATGCTTGCTATACCAGCCTTGGTATCCGAAAAAAACCGGTTCATTATTTGGAGACTGGAATTTGAAATTCTGCCAATCAGCTGTATTTCTGGCTGCTCAGCTTTTCAATAGCATCAAGGCACCCCTTATAAAGCAGGGGTTCCATATCTTTTGAATCAAACGTTGGTTGAAATGGCAGAATCCCTCTGATTGAAAAAATACGAGAGAAAAACGCCTTCCACCCCAGGCAGGCCCGGCACTGCACTTCCTGAAGGGTTTTTCCCGTATTAATCCGGTATATTCTGGCCTTAACCTGAATCTTTGGGCGCCAGAAAAAGAAGAGTCTATGACCCGCTAATGAACCTGACAGTCCTGCTCCCAGCTGATACCTGGGCACAATGATATCAATTGCCAGATCACGATCTTCCGGGGAGCGAATGTCTCTGGCCAGTGGCAGCTCAAAAATGTCTCTTAATTTTGTCGTTAAAATACAGTCAAAATTTTCCGCCCCCATCAGACTCCACTGGTCAATAAACCGCTTCCAGTCTTGCCTTTTGACGACAAAAACATCCCCAAGGTATAACCTTGGTTGAGGTTTTCTTTTCTGAAAAAAACGCATCCTGTCACCTGTTTTCTTATTGATTGTTCAGGATCAGAATTGAATATCCGGGCAGCATGCTAACATCGGAAGTCACTTTAGCCCTTCACTTTTTCAGTCTATTGACAGTACTGACATACAGATTACCCCGCCATGAAATGCTAGCAGCCTGTCGGGCTCACCACAGGCTGCTAGACGGGTAACACCATCACTCAGGTTTCAGGGTCAAAGTATACTTTGTCTCTCCGGGAAGAAAAGAAGAGGCGGCCCCTTCCACCCAATCCTCATAACCCGCTTTAAAAAAGGGAGAGAGCGGATGGCCACTCTGGCCTCCAGGCATATGAAAGATGGCCTCCTGCTCCCTGCCCGGGGCAACAATCATACGCTGGGAAACCCCTTTATCCGGCTTCTGTGCTCGTGGCATCCATATATCCCCCGCCAGAGGGACAGCAGGCATGTTCAACCATTTCCCGATACCCGGTAAAGCACTGCTCAAAGGGTGTTTTATATCGGCCCGGTTTCTTTCCCCCCAGGTGGCAGTGGATAACTTATCCACACCACCGAGTTTAATCACCACTTCATCCACCGTTTCAATCAAAAGCTCATCCCAGGTACCGTATTCAGGAGAAAGCCAGTTCATAGGACGCTCATCCAGAAGGCGCCAGATCATTTCCGTCTCATGATTCAGTTTCTGCATGAACCCATCATCAACATCTGTACGGGCCTCAGGTGAGAGAGAAAGGAAGTACCGTCCCAGTGAAGAGAGGATTTTCAATTTCAAAGCATCGTTATATTCCCTGAGCAGTCGATACCCCACATCATCCGTTGCCGCCATGGCAGCCCCGTTATCCACAAGCTCATAAAAGCGCTGCCGCCCGGCATGGCCAGCCCCGCTATCTTCAGACAAGCCATCAGACAATGTTGTCAGCAAAAGACGACGCCATTTATTCATGTAGAGCGCCCGATGATCAAGAGCCACGTCCAACATGGCTAACTCATCCACAGAGTCCAGTGCCATCAAGGCATCTCGGATCTGCATCTGACGCGGCCCCAGGGCATACCCCCCATTACCGATTTTCTGATAGTCACTGCCGCTGGCAATCCGGGCATTGGCCGTCCATATTCTCTGGGTCGGTGGATTAACCACTCGAGGGTAATCCACCGCAGGGAGCCAGCCATCCCAGTTTTTATCCGCCTTCTGCCAGGGCAGTGGATAAGTAGAATCAATCCCTGAGCGGTTAGGGATGCGCCCAGCCACCGTCCAGCCGATATTCCCTTCCCGGTCACCGGTGGTGAAATTCTGGGGAGGGATACCGCTGGTATTGGCAATAGCCATGGCCTGGTCAATATTGCTGGCCAGTTCCAGGTGCAGCAAATTAACATTGGTCGCTTCTGGCTGATGGGCTGTCCAGCGCAAAGCGTAACGGGTCTTGTCATAGGCCGACTCAATAACCGGCCCCCAGTGGGTTCCCTGATAGTCAACCTCTACCGGTTCCTGCCCTTTCACACGGATGACTTCTTTCCATACTGCCAAAGGCCGGAGCCCTTCCGGCGTCCTGTACTGATTCCCCTGAATATCAAGTTCCACCAGATCGACCCAGTCACCGGCCGTATTGGTAAAGCCCCAGGCCACATTGGTGTTACTGCCCACCACAATGATAGGAGTGCCAGGCAATGTCACTCCAGTGATATCCACAGTCTCGCCCGGTTGATCCGGGTGTGGATAAGTCAACCGGGCACGATACCAGAGGGTGGGCACCCTGTGACTGAGGTGCATATCATCTTCTACGATGGCACCACCATGTTCCGTCAGCTTTCCGGAAACCGCCCAGTTATTGCTACCAATAACACTGTCTCCCAAATCCGCTTCCTGGTATGTACCCGCAAGATTGGCATAGAGTTCGGGCGGCTGACTTCTCAGATTGACCAGCTCTTCGCCAGGCGTAGGCACCAGAGCCAGTTCACCCGGTTGTATAGGAGAATCCCACCGGGTTTTCAGGGGCGAAAGGAAATCAATCACCACAGTAGGCACCACTCTACTGAGATACCCTTTCAGATTATCCAGCTTGACCTCATCATCATTGAGATCCATGTACATACTGAATACAGAGAGAAAAGTATCTTCATTCCGCCAGGGTACCGGCTCAGCATTCAGCAACAGGTATTCAAAAGGCTTGGCGGCGAGATCCCCAAGACCTCGATTAACCCCGGCAGTATAAGCCTCTAACAGGGCTCGCTGTTCATCGGGAACCTGCCGGACCACTACACTAGCTACGTCTCTAAACCGGTGTTTCCGCTGTTTTTTGTCATGCTCAAGAGCGACAGCGCCAACCAGTTCAGACAGCTCTCCTGCAGAGTTTCTCCGGTTCAGATCCATCTGGAAAAAACGTTCCTGTCCGTGGAGATAGCCGGTGGCAAAAGCCAGGTCATTGCGGTAGCTCCCCTCTATATGGGGCACTCCCAGCTTATCGCGCTTCACAGTGACTGAAGATTGCAACACTGGAACCTTAACCTCTCCATCCAGAGCGGGAAGGCTTTGACGCAATAGAATAAACACACTGAGAATGACAACAAACAAAAGTGCTGTCAGCAGAAAAAAGCCCCGCTTCAGCCAGGTCATCATAGGGGTACTCCACTTATCGTTATTATTATCAAGGCCGGAAACTATCATAGTTTGTTTCTGGAAGCTTCGAAATAGAGCGATGGCCTATCAAAAATTGTGTTTTATTCCTTAAAGGAATTAGGGATATAATGCCCCGTTTTCTTACTGGTGCAGGCTCCTTTCTGTACCTGAGTTCCCTCACCTCAGCCAAAAAGGATTTGCAATGCAAAAGAGCAATAGCAGCCTCAACCTGATTTTCCTGCTTTCGGTTTTTCACATCATCACCATTACCGCCAGTAACTATCTGGTACAGATTCCGTTCCAGCTGGGAGGTCTGCACACCACCTGGGGGGCCTTTACTTTTCCCTTTATTTTCCTGGCCACCGATTTAACCGTAAGAATCTATGGTTCAGAGCAGGCTCGTAAAATCATATTCCTGGCCATGTTCCCGGCCCTGCTGATTTCCTATCTGGTGTCTGTTCTGTTTGTGGATGGCGCGTTTCAGGGCATTGAGAGCCTGGCCCGGTTTAACCTGTTTGTCGCCCGGATCGCCGTTGCCAGCTTTGCCGCTTATCTGATTGGCCAGATCATGGATATCACTGTGTTCAACCGTCTCCGGCTGTATGCGGCATGGTGGGTAGCCCCTGCATGCTCCACCGTGGCCGGCAACCTGATCGATACCCTTAGCTTTTTCAGCCTGGCCTTTGCCGGTTCCGCAGACCCTTTCATGGCCACTCACTGGATGGAAATCGCCATGGTGGATTACGGCTACAAGCTTCTAATCAGTCTGCTGTTCTTCCTGCCTATGTACGGCGTTCTGTTGAACTTCCTGGTTCATAAACTCAATATTCCCCTTAATGTGGCTCCCAAACAGGCCGTTGTGAGAAGCTGAGTAACATCTACAACCACCAGTCAATGTACTGCCTTCCGGGCAATCGCCCGGAAGGGATGATCAGGCCCAGCCACCGTATGTGTGGCATACCAGCAGTCATGATGAATGCCCTGTAACACTGGAGCCAGGGGCCAGGACTTGTGAGAAAGAAGCCAGAGCCTCAACAGCAGGCGCCCTTTCTCCCCCACCGGGTCCGTAAATCCGGTTCGTCCATGCAATATCATGTGATTGTTGTATATCGCCAGATCTCCAGGCTCCATCTCAAACCCATGACATAGTTCCGAACTTTCGGCCAGATTCTGAAAACACTCAATGGCTGCCAGTTGCTTATCACTCAAGGGCTCTCCTAGAGTTCCAGCGCCCTTGATGATCAATGACTTGACGAACTGAACCGTCAACCTGCCCTCTCTTCGGGAAAACACAGGCCAGCGAAAGGGCGTAACCGTCCCGCCTTCCCCTTTCCGGATACTGTCAGAAAGCTGACAGCGAAACCCATGAGAAAGCACCTTTAAAAGCTCAGGAGCCTGATCAACAATGGCATTGTACACGGCATAACCACTGGCCAATCTGCTGACTCCACCATGGCTGGATGGCCTGACATTCAATAGCATGACAAGGTCGCCACGGTCCCGATGCATCTCCAGCTCCTTCCTTGTTCGAAACCCTCTGGCACCGGGCTTTTCTCCAAACTCATCCTCGACCCGCCCCAGCAACTCTCCCTTAACAGACTGGGCGATCGGCGTACCAAGGCTCTGCCCCAGCATCCAGAATAATAAGTCTCTTTCTCTGGGTGAGAAGCGATCCAGTGGAAAACCTTTAAGAATCAGAGCCCCTCTGCCAGAAAAAAGCCTGGCCTGCCATCGGCTAATCGATGGTTTCAGGCTTTTAAAGACGTCAGACCCCACCCACAGGGACTCCACCCTGTTACTTTTCAAGTGATGGCGATAACAGGCAACAATCCGTTCCAGTGACTCAAGCTCATCGTCGGTGAAACGTTCACTGAAAGCGGCAATGCTGCCCGTTTCTGATCGAGTCCATGCAGCTGGGTGCATGACAGGCGACTGATGCATAACAATGCCTTAAAAAACCAGCAGCCTTTAAAGTAGCTCAGAAAAGACGTGATAGATAAAGTGGTTATTCTTTAATCGCAGCTGTCACTGAAATCTCTACCAGTAACTCCGGCCTCGCCATGCTGGCTTCCACGCAGGCTCTTGCCGGAGCGTGCCCTTCAGGCACCCAGGCATCCCAGACAGCGTTCATTTCAGAAAATAGCGCCATATCCTTGATGTAGATGGTTGCCGACAGCATATGCTCCCGGTCACTGCCTGCCTGCTCAAGCAAACCATCCACTTTAGCCAGCATGGTTTCCGTCTGCTCTCTGATTCCCTTACTGGCATCAGCGGCTACCTGGCCGCACAGGTAGACAGTACCATTGTGTTTAACAATCCGGCTCATACGTTGCTTGATTTCCTGACGCTCAATCATCATGCAAAACTTCTCCATGCACAGTGTTAAATGGGCCAGAATCTTATCAACAGCTACCTCGAAAACCTATTGCTGATAACCGCCCTCTTTGGGAGAAGCGGACTTTACAGTCAACACGAACCTAGGAAGAAAATACTGGACACTTTGGGAGCGGGAGATGGGCACAATACTCTGGATCGTTATTTACCTTATCATGCTGACATGGTCTTTTATTAATCCAGAAAACTATTTCATCTGGTTTCTGGAAGTGACACCAGCAATCATAGGCGCATTGGCATTGTTACTGACGCGCAGTCGCTTTCCACTGACACCCCTGGCTTACACACTTGTACTCTGCCATTGCATGATACTCTTTATCGGTGGTCACTATACCTATGCAGAAGTGCCATTATTTAATGACCTGAAAGGATGGCTGGGGTCAGACAGAAATAACTTCGACAAGCTGGGGCACTTTTTTCAAGGCCTGGTACCAGCCCTGATTGCACGGGAAATTATCATCCGAAAGCATATTATTAACGGTGTACACTGGCAGGCTTTCTTCACTCTCTGCTTCTGTCTGGCTCTGAGTGCTTTCTACGAACTCGTTGAATGGTGGGTAGCTCTGGCAACCGGCGAGAGCGCTGATGCATTTTTAGGAACCCAGGGGTATGTATGGGACACTCAGTCTGATATGGGCCTGGCGCTCATTGGAGCCACATTCACCCTTCTCACTTTAAGCCGACTTCACAACCTGCAGATTAAAAAACTTGGTATTAACGATGATTTGCAATTCCCCAATAATTGAAGGCAGCCGGTCTCCATCCAGAAATGTACATGGCATCCATGCTGCGGATACTAAACCCGGCTTGTTCTATCAAATCGGGAATGGGCCGATTGAGGTTACACCCCCCTGCTATCCTTCCCCAAAGAGGGGTTAAACGGTTTTGCCATCGCTTCACGCCTTCGTCCGGTGCCAGGCCATGTTCACAAAACAAAAGACTACCACCAGGCTTGAGCACCCTGTGCACCTCTCCAAGCGCAGAGGGTACGTCAGCAATCGTACAAATAGTGTATATCATTACTACAGTATCAGCGCTGCCATCATGCAGTGGAATATTCTCAGCAGATGCCTCAATGAACTCAACTTCGAAGCCAAGATTCCTTTGTTTGTTACGCGCTAAAGACCATGACTCTCTGGAGGGATCTAAACCCCATAAATGCTTGACCTTTTCCGGAGTATAGAAAGGCAGGCTAAGTCCCGACCCTATTCCTATCTCCAAAACCCGCCCTTCTGCCAGAGGTACAACCTTCTCACGCTGTTTCGTCATCGGCTTTAAGCCGCATGCACAATTAAGCAGCCGTGGAAGTAAATACTTTTCGTATATATTCATTGAAATGAGTCAAAAGGCTATTTTCAATAGTATAACTGCACGCACAAATATTACGCTTTAGGTTGCTACTGAGCATCGCGAAGCGCAACAATCACAGAAGATGCATAAAACAACTAATAATGAAACGGATGGATGCAGGCGGTTTTTTTTGCCTATAACAAAAACCCCAATCGATTGCTCGACTGGGGTTTTCTAATAAGTGCCTGGCGATGACCTACTCTCACATGGGGAAACCCCACACTACCATCGGCGATCCGTCATTTCACTACTGAGTTCGGGATGGGATCAGGTGGTTCTAACGCTCTATGGTCGCCAGGCGAAACTTTAACAAGAGAAACCTATTTCTCTCGTCTGGAATCCGGTAATTAAGCTGTTTTCTTGCTTCACACTCTTGCGTATGGCTTCAACTGACAACCGGTCTCTGACCTCTGTCAACTGATTTCTAAATCGCTTTGGCGTTATATGGTCAAGCCGCACGAGTCATTAGTATTGGTTAGCTCAATGCCTCACAGCACTTACACACCCAACCTATCAACGTCATAGTCTTTAACGGCTCTTCAGGGACCTCTAA
>NZ_JBLYZI010000033.1:0-50701 GCF_057680865.1 Endozoicomonas sp. Z74 | reverse complement strand
GATTAGTATGAATCATAAGGGTTACCTTTTTACGATTTAGATTTCAGTGATTTCACCCTCTATCTAAATCGGTAACCCTTCCCTTTTTTGAAGAGGGAATTGTCAGATCAGATCTGAACTAATGCAGCTTAGGGGCACCTCAATGAGTTCATTGCCCCTTGCCAGTGACCATTATCATCATGGTTTTGAGAATCACCGAGATGTCCATTTTCAGCCATTCCCAGGGGTTGCTGAGAGCCAGAGCGTATGCATGGTCATATGCCAGCTTGTTTCGAACATCATTGAGTGTTTCGTCATAACCAAGGTTGACTTGTGCCAACCCAGTAATTCCAGGAACTACGTCATAGGTTCTTTCCGTATAGAAGGGGATGTTCCCTTCGAGTTTGTAGCACATCCCCGGTCTTTCAGGCCTTGGCCCAACAATGGACATATCGCCCATCAAAACATTCCATAATTGGGGAAGTTCATCGAGCCTGGTTTTCCTTAAAAAATGACCGACCTTCGTGATTCTGGGATCATTTTTCTGGGCCCAGACGGGTCCGGTTCCCGATTCAGCATCAGAGCGCATGGTTCTGAACTTTTGGATCATGAAAAGGCGGATAAAGTCTTCTTGCTGATAACCAATTCGCATCTGCTGGTAAAGGATCGGACCTCGGCTATCAATGCGTATAGCTACAGCTATCAGTGGGTATAGAGGAAGGGTGAGAAGGATACCTGTTAATGCCACAACAATATCCATTGCCCTTTTACCCCAGACAGTTACTGGGTGAACATAGGTTGTCTCTTGCATCGCAATACTCCTTTGCTACTTCAGCTTTTTTCCTTTGATGATTTAATTCACTCGCTCCCATTGCCCATTGGCTTGTCGGGACAAGTATTTTAAAAAACCTATTGCCATTGCCATATGGCCGGAAATGATATAAAAAATAATGTTCAATACCTTTGATGATGGCTGTTTTCTGGATTTGATAAGAAATATGGTGATGCTGTACACCAGTATCTGTATTGCAACCATACCTTGAAAAATGAAGAAGTCTCTCGATAACTGAATAGATGCCAGGAAAAACAGAATCATAATTAATGGCATTAAAGAGCGAAGAAACTTTCCAGAAAAATAGTTAAAGGCAATCTTTCCAAATTTGGGGTGAAGCAGGGCAAGGTGTCTGATTGATTGTTGAGCATTTCCAGCCGCAATACGCTTACGGCGCTCAAAATCCATGTTGTTACAAGAGTTTTCCAATTCCAATGCTACGACTCTTGGGTCATACAGACACTGATACCCTTGCATAATAATATTAACGGGTAGGGTAAAGTCATCATTGATGGTATCTGGTGGTAGCTTTTTGAAGAGCTCTCTTCTAAACGCATAAAATGCACCGTGTAAGCCTATGGTTGATTCCAGAATGCTTTCCTGGATTTTTATTCTTCTTTGATAGTTCCAGTAGACTTGTTCGCCTGAATGCTCTACCGGGGTGAATTGGTAGCTTCCACAAACCGCACCAACTCTACTTTTTTGTGTGAAATAGGCTGCTGTAACCAAAAGAGCATTGCTTGAAATCAAAGCTGAAACATCTGTCAGAACGACTATGTCAGAATTGCTTCTTGGAATAAATGTGTTGATAATATAAACTTTTCCACGATTTTGGTTTAATCTGATAACTTCTGCATTTAGATGTTTGCACTCATCTTCTTTTAATGTGTTTTTTGCTTTTTCGCTGGTATTGTCAGTTGAACCATCACAAATTATAGATATTTTGAGTTTGTCTTTTGGGTAGTCAATATATGAAAGGTTGATTACCTTTTCTCGTATATAGCTTGCTTCATTAAAGGCAGGTATGATGATATGAACGCTGGGAAGATGAGAGTCACTTTTAGACTCTTTGTAATGCCTGTGTGAATAGTGCGGTAGAGAATAGCGACTAATATTAATCATCGAGAGAATAAGAGGGTAAATCAAATGATGGTAAATAACCAGCATGCTACAAATTATTATTATAAAAATGGCAAATGTATTCAATTTAAAGCCCCTCCCAGATAAATTGAGTTGTATTGGTTGATAACATTTTTTATATCAAAGCCATCAAGTACAAATTGTCTGGCAGACTCTCTCAGGGTGGGATTACGGGCGACTTCCAGTTGTTGAGCAAGTGTCGCTTTAAGCTGGTTCTCACTGCCTGCTGTCACTAATTGTCCGGATTTGGGGTCAACAGCTTCACGGCAGCCTCCTACATCGGTAATTACTACAGTCTTTCCACAGGCCTGTGCTTCAAGAGGGGATAATGGTAAACCTTCTTTGGTGGACGCCATACTGAATAGATCAATGGCGCGGTAAAATGCAGGCATATCATCAATTACATCAAGAAAATGAACTCTCTGATCAATATTGAGTTTGTGTGCAAGAGTCTTCAGTTCTCCTTTCAGCTCACCATTTCCAGCCAGGGCAAGATGAGTGGATTCTGGTAAGGCTGAAAATGCTTGCAATAACAGATTGTGGGATTTAACGGCTGTAAACCTGGCCGCACACCCGATGATAAGGTTATCTTCAGGGAGCCCCAGCTGATGTCTGGCTTTCAGCTGATTGCCAGGTGTAAATCGCTGGCAATCTATCCCATTTGGGATAATCTCCGGGGAAGAAAAAGGAATATGGTTCTTGATGTTTTCTGCCACTAAATGGGCATCTGCGATCACATTGGGTCTCAGAATATGGAAACAGGCTCCCACCAGAATCCGCCTTTTAAGACTGGATAGATGCCAGGCATCATGCTCAGTGTGAATATGGTGGCAGCCTGTTATATTGGCCGCCAGTCCCCCATAGAGTAATGGTCCAGCATGGTGAGTGTGAATTACACTGGCGTTCAGCTGTTTCAGCAAAAGGCATAGGTCTTTGATGACTTGAATACTGAGGCCGGGTGGTTTTTCAAGAAAGTGAAGTCTTGGTAATTTGATTATTCTTGGCCACTGTTTTGAGGCTTCGCGAAAATTGCCTTCAAGGCTTATGATATGAACCTGCTCGGGGTTGGGAGCCATCTTTTGAAAATCAATGGCCATTGTCTCGATTCCACCAGGAGCCAGATGTTGTACAAGCTGAGCAATCACAGGAGGTTGATTCATGACTCCATCTCCTCTTCAGTAAAACTGTCCCTGGATGCATCGTAAATCAACGTTGGTGATTGAGGCATGGCTGGCAGTCGGGCAAGTACTGGGATACCTGCCATTTTTTCAATGGTATCCTGAAGCCTAAGGCTGGTATCTGATATTTCAGCGATAGCCGACAAACCGGTTCCTATTCCCAGCCCTGCAAAAAAGCCCGCGACAATAAAAAGAGAGGTTGGCAGTTGGTTAGGCTTGCTTGGGGTGTAAGGTTTATCGATGATCTGAACCCTTTCTGATTCTTCATAAGAGCTCAGGTCACCTGATACTTGAGCCATCACATAGCGACTGTGAAAGTCATCATACAGCTTTTTCTTAATATCCAGGTCTCGCTCCAGTTCAACCAGGGTTCTCTCAACTTCAGCAAAGTCCTGTACCTTTGTCCGGAGGCTTTCAGCCTGGGCATTGATGCTTTGTACTTCGTATTCCAGGCTGGAGACTTTGGCCTTAGCTTCTTGTACGGCTTGAAGTTGGGATGCCAGGATTGTAGTCTGTCCCTGGGCGTTTTCTGTGGAGACACTGGGGGTTGAGGCAGCCAGATTCCAGAGCCTCTGGATATCTTCAGTCTTAAGTTTGCTGCTTTCTGCTATCATCCTTTGCCGTTCGGATTTGAGCCTTTCGAGTTCTCGGACGGATGCCTGAATCTTACTGTGCTTTTCTGTATAGCGGGAACGCAGCATACTTAAATTAGTTCGTGTATTGATGATTCTCTCTTCAAGCTTACCTATAACAGGGTTGGTCTGGGCAAGGTTGCCATTGAATTCTTGCATGGCAGCTTTAGCCCCGGCTAGCTCGGTCTTTTTTTCCATTAAGAGTTGGCGAAGTTCGGTTAGCCGGGTAACATTTGCCCTGTGCAGTTCAGGAAGTTCCAGTGCATACGAGGATTTATATTCAGATAGTTTTTTTTCTGATATGGAGAGTGCTTTTCTATGGCGGTCAACTTGGTCCCGCAGAAATTGAGCAGAGGTTTTTTGCCATGATTTATGGGGTGCCAGAACGATGGTTAAAAAATGGGTAGTGACCGTTTTAAGTAAAAGCTCACTGTCAGTTTTGTTTTTGCTCCGATAGTAAATCTTGACTAATTCACCCCCAAAAACGACAGATAAGGATTTAGATAGCTCTTCAATTTGCTCATCAATCTCATTTTGAGAAGAGTTTTCACTAACAAGATTAACATCTCTGGCAACCGCTCCAAGAACTTTACGGCTTTTCAGAAGAATTTTAAGTGCTGCCTGCCTTTCTTCAAGATTGGTTGGAACTGAAAAGTCCTCCAGTATTGGATTTAATAGGGTTGTGTCCTGAAGCAGGATCGTTGTGTGAGCTTCGTAATATTTGGGTGCCATAAAACTAACCATAAAACCGACTACAGGCATTATAACCATGGGTACACAAATGGTATAACGTCGACGCCAGGCATTATTTAATAAACGAAACAGGTTTCTCAGTATTTCATTAGACACCGCTGCCTCCTACTACCTGGATGCTAGCTGAGTCTGATTCTAAATCTGGCTGATAAATAAGTTCGATATCCTTGCTGTATTCGATCAGTTGATTTCTAACGCTTCTTAATCTTTTCCATGAGCTGCTTATTGACTTAAAGGTATCTTGTTCTGATGAGGGTGCAACAGAAATAATAATGTTTATGTTTTTGCTGTTCGGTAGCGATTGGAAAAATAAACGAATCAGTTTCTCGTGGTGCTCAGTGAGGGTTGTTGTTTCTTTTTTAAAGGTGATGGACAACTGACGGCGATACATGTCTTTTGATATAGGGAGGGCTTCTTCAGATGTGTTTAATCTTTTTATGGAATTTTGCAGCCTTGTATCGGATGGCATTTTATCGGCTGTTGAATTTTCTCTAAAGTCCATGAGGGACGAACAACCAGCCAGCCATGGTAATGACAGGGAAATCAATATAATGATGGTCTGGTTGTTTTTTGTTGCCATTGACTTTTTTCCTTTTTAAAAACGCCTGGTCATTAAAGCTAAGCTGCCAGGCTAAAGGTGCCATGTTTTTGTCAGTTGTAAAGACCTAGTGGTTTTCTGATGAGTTAAGTGATGACTTATTGTCATTTAAAGCTAATATTTTCAATAAGTTAACCCTGTTGATAAGGTAAGTGTAGTCCTAAGTGAGAGTGTGTTTTTCAAGATTGTGCGATGATGGTTTTAATTATGATGAACATGCTCTAAATATGTAGAGTATTGAGTGAGGCAATAATATTCATGGTTCTGAAGTACTCCTATTGATAAGGTGTTCGATCAGTTCCTCTAGCTGAAGACTTCTGTATTTCCATGATTCAGTAGATACTCTGTTCTGCCTAAGATGCATTTGCTCAGTTTGTTCGTAAGCTCGTTTAATGACTCTGGAAAAAGGCTCTTTATTGTTTTGCACTGAAATCAGGTCTTTATAAGGCTGGACAGCAGGGAAGGAGGTGGAGGCTACTGGAGTTCCTGAAGCAAGATACTCTCTTAATTTCAATGGGTTACAGGCTCTTATTTGACGATTGTCAAGGAAGGGTAAAAGGGCAACGTCCCAATTCTGTATATAGCCTGGTAGCTCTCTGTGTGACTTGGTTCCAAGAAAATGAGTATTTGGCAGCTCCTGTAGTGAAGTAACATCCGTTTTGATATCTCCAATAAAGACGAATTGCCAATTGGACAAAGCGGTTGCTGATTGTGCAAGCATTTCAACATCCAGCCATTTTGAAATGCTGCCATAAAAACCGGCAATAGGGCCATTTGTTGGCAGGTCATAGGGCCGGGGAGCTGATTGTGAGAACAGCTCAAAATCGACTCCGTGTGGCAACATAACCGTGTTTGGGCCTGGAAATTTGTCGGCCAGATTTTTACTTACTACCAGCACAAGGTCAACGCGTGCAGCAAGCTCTTGTTCCAAGGGGGCGATGATCTGGTGGTCAACCCCATCCAGGGCTTCAAAGTCATCACCGCAATAGTATATGGAAATGTTTTCACCAAGACTTCCAACCACGTCGACTGCAGTGGGGAGTGAGGTCCAAAGAACAATATCCTCGAATTTTTCCCTATGCATTATCTTTCGGATTTCACGGCACAGAAGGTATTTATTGACTCGACGGACACATTTTATGCCATGAAAAGGGATTACTTTGGGGTTAATAATGGTGGGGTTATGGCTTGTGGTAGTGGTGATCTCCTGTTTGCTACAGGGCTTTAACATGCTTATTGCTTTTTGAGTTAATCGATAAAAATCCCGGGTATTTATGCGAGGGGATCTCATACCAATTGAGTTTACCCAGATAACCCGGTGGTTTTCCATCAGGTGACGGATCAGATGCTGGGTGCTGGATGGCAATCCTCCCCAGTCTTCTCCAAACACGATCAGGTCAGCCATCCTTTATGTCCTCCTGGTGGCTGAGAGGGCGAATAACTTTTGCTGGTATGCCTCCTGCAAGGACACCGGGTGGGAGATCTTTAGTCACTACACTGCCAGTGGCTACAATGGTGCCAGCACCAATTGTCACTCCACCCATAACAGTGACACCAGCCGTAAGCCAGACATCATCTTCAATGATGATATTTCCTACCTGCTCATCCTTATCTGGCAGGCCATCAGCCCTGTCTTCAGGATCAAGAGGGTGTCCAGAGTAGCCAACAAGGCGGACTTTTACAGCCAGCCTGACATTGTTACCAATTTGAATTCGGTCACCTACGAAAATCTCGTTTTGCCAACTGATCCCGACATTATCGCCAATAATCAGCGTGGGCTTAAGGTTTCTGGATGCCCTGCCGCTGAGGGTGGTATGGCCTGATAGCCTGCAATTATTGCCCATTGTGATGGTCAAAGGTCCGAGCAATAATGGCATTCCTGAATACAGATAAAGGTTTTTTGGGTGATTGGCCAGCCTGGATTTGAACAAAGGCGTCCAGTAGAAAACTCGTGTTATACCTGCCAGTAACCCAGTGATTGAAATATGGAAGTGGTAGATGAGAGAGTGAAGCGGCCTTATCAGAGGAATTTCTATGCTTCGAAATGACTTAAGTAAATGAAACGCAGCCCTGACCCCAGAAGAGTCACTGTTTTTTAGCCAACTTTTGAGGTCGTTGAGCATCTGGCAGACCTTTGCCGTTTATCATCTTCCTAGACTTTTTGAGTATAGCCGGTTTTTGAATGTCTGCAGGAGGCTCTCCATAGTGAAGGTCCATGTAGTTGGCGATTGCAATGCTGATGGAAGTGATTATATAAACAGGCCATAGGAAGCCCTGGCTGAGAAAGGTGCCTGAGACGCAGAAACCCACCAGGCCCGCATAGGTGCCTACGGCTATTGCGGTCATATGTGGGTCGTAGTCTGGTGATCCTTTATTTCTGTCAAGCCTGTGCAGTGATTTGCGGACAGACATGAAAATCGTGAAAATCATAAAGGCAAACAGGCCAAAGCCGATGAAGCCGGACTCTGACATAACCTGAAACCAGGTGCTATGGGTCACATGAGCCTGGCCTTCAGCGCGACTATGAGTTGCATAATCCCAGTAATTATCCAGGAACAGCGATAGTCCAACTCCAGTCATGGGGTTGCGAATAGCCATGTTGAATGCAGCTTCCCATGCGTGAATCCGGCCCATTGCGGACTCATCAACCCCTTCTTCCCCGGAGCCGCCCGACTTTCTATCACTGATCCCGGCGGCTGCAACAAGAATCATAAGACCAAAACTACCAATACTGATCAGTAGCAATTTTGACTTGATGATTCTGAGTCCGAATATGCCAAAAACGGCAACCGTAGCCAGCAAGCCCCCCCGGCTCTGGGTGGCAATTATGGAAGATACAAATACGATAACCCCAATTAGCCCCAATAACGTTCTTAATTTGCCAGTGCCTCTGGTGACTGCAAAGGCAACGGCATAGCTCATAGGAAAGCTGAGAACAAGGGAAAGGTCGTTAGGATCTCCCAGGCTGGTGTTAGGAATGGTCACACGGGTTTCTTCTACCATTCCAATGCCATTGGCATTGTTGTTTAGGGTGACGTAGCCTACGGCCAGCCCAGAGCAGATAATCAAGAAATGCGCCAGTTTAAAATGCCAGTGTTCGGTCATCAACCAGGAAATGGCCAGCACCATTATACCGATTTTCATATAGACACTGGTGAAGCTACTGAACGCTGTTGGAGGATAGCTGGAAAAGGCGATTCCAATGACAACCCAGCCAAAAAAACGGGCAAAGATGGTGTGTTCATAGCGCCAGTAAACCTGCACTTTACGGGTCAGAATTATGTGCCAGCCTAGTACAAAGTAAGAGGCGAGGGCGGTGAGCAATGGAATTTTAATAGGGTCGAGCTGTGGGAATACCTCATGAAGGCGAAAAAAAGAAAACATGATAAATATGAGGACGACGACGAAAGGTTTTTTCAGGATAAACAGCAAGCCAAGAGGAATCACTGCCAGTGGCAGGAGAGCGATTGGGTGGGGAAAGATAAGGCTGGGTAGCATAGCCAGAATGCAGTATGCCGTAACCGTAATAGTCTGGTACTGGTTGTTGAAAATGCGCTCTGCTGTTGGAAGATGCGCTTTCATGGGTCATTGCTTCCTGACTAATGCCTTAAATATGAAAGAGTGGTCAATAAATGTTGACGAAAAGCCAATAACATTGTGAATAAAAACAGGAATGCTCCGGCCAGAATCATTAAGGCCAGTAACAGCTCGCTGTGCATATGCTGTGATAGTTGAGAACGCATCAGCATAAGGCCTGTAAGCATTACTAATGAGCTAACGAGGCTGGGCAGCATACTTTTGATAAATGCCATGGTTTTGACATGAAAAGTTGGCAGCATGGCTTTAACATGAAGTGCGAAGCTGGCCAGGTTCAGAGCCAGCCATGCCCAGCAGGCACCTTCGACACCGTATTGGATCCCCAGGAAAAAGAGGGGAAGCCCAAGAATTGACCATAGTAAGGTACGAGTGTTTTTTATAGGCTCCCCCACTGCAGTAATACTGGTTGCCAGCATTTCTGACAGCATTCTGAAGGGGCTGGATAAACAAAGGATTTGAAAAGGAACAATGGCTGCCTGCCATTTACTGGATAAGACCAGGGTGATTAGCTCCGGAGAAATTGCACCCATTCCCAAGTACATTGGAAAAATGATCAGGCTGGCCAGGCGGGTTGATTTCAGTAAATACTGCCCGGCAACATCCTTTTCCTGCTGAAGTTTGGCAAAAGAGGAGAGACTGAGATGATTGAGCAATTCACCAATCTTGTCACTGGGTAAATTAGCAAGGTTTCGGGCAACGGAGAAAACACCTAAATCAGCCTTAGTGAGTAACCGGCCTATGCTGATGTTGCCAAAAACGTTAAACAGATAACGAAGGACGTCATTGACGGTGGCAAGGCCACTAAACCCAGCCATCTTCGAGAATCCCCTGAAGTTGAGTGCTGGCCATACCCAGCAAGGTGCGATCAGGTTGTATCCAATGGTGGCTATCAGGCGCATACAAAGGTGGCCATATATGAGTGCCCACACTCCGAGGCCTGCTGCTGCCATGGCCAGGGTTAAAAGGCTGGTGATCAGTGTTGTGTAAAACTGTACTTTTTCCCGTTGCTTGAACAACATTCTTCGGCTGGCCATCGAATAAGGAAGGGTATGGAAAATCATTATGAGGTGCTGGCAGGCCACAGCCTTGATCAGAATAGTGACTCTAGGTTCTGAAAAAAAATTGGAAATCAGGTTGGAAATAGAATAAAAAAAGATGAAAAATATCAGGCAGGATATGAGGTTAACAGTGAATGCCTGACGAACTAATGAAGGGTTGAGCTCTTCAGCTTGAATGATGGCTTTTCCAACACCAAAGTCGCCCATCAGAGCAAAAACACCGATAAAAGCCATGGTCATGGCCATCAGCCCATAATCATCTGGCGTAAGGAGACGGATAAGGATCAAGGTATTGACCCAGGTGAAAATTTGGGCTGCCAGTCTTAATATGGCACCTGTTTTTAGCCCTTTAATGACTCTATAACCCAATTCCATTTATGCTATCCCATAGCTTTGATGCAAATGGTGGTTGATCTTCGATGACCTGTTAACTGTTGTTTCTGGTTTTAAGCAGGCCATAACTGTCCCTGCTTTTTGACGGCATCCTGATAAGTTTCAAAAATCTGGGGAAGAATGGCCTCATGAGAATAACCATTGATGATTGTCGCCACACAGGAGGTTTTGAGTTGCTGCTTGATATCAGGCGATAACGATTGCCAGAATTGCAGCAGATTGCTCATCTGTTGAATGTTACCTGCGGGTGCAATCCATCCATTAACCCCTTGCTGTACCAGGCTGGCTAAGCCTCCAACATTAAAGCTCACTACCGGGACTCCATGAGACATGGCTTCAAGGGCTGTCATGGGAAGCCCCTCATAGCGAGAGGTGATGCATAGAAGGCCTACATCCTGCCAGTGCTCTGCCATACAGGGTACCTGCCCCATAAATTGGACATTCTGAGTAGCCTGTTGGTGCAAAATTGTTTCCATTGGACCTGAGCCGTAGAGCCTGAACTCAAGCAGGTGCTGATGTTTAGCCAGCTGGAGAAACAGATCTGGGCCTTTTTCATGGGAGAGCCTGCCAACAAAAGCAATGCTTTGACCTGAAGGTGTTGGCTGGGTGGGGAGTGCTACGAAGTTATTGATTTGCCTTGATGGAAAGAGGAGCTGTCTGGCGATTTCATCACTGACGGCAATGTTGGTGGAGAGCAGGCTTGTCATGCGATCAAGCATCGTATACAGGCGAACATGTCCTTCACCTGGATCACCATTATGGAAGGTTGACACCACTGGCGTGCCTGAAAATAGGGAAGTCAGGCGGCCAGTGATTCCTGCCTTATAGCCATGGGTATGTATAAGTAAAGGTTTGTACAGTTTTAACTTTGAGTGTAAATCGCACAAATGACCGTTAAGATAGCGAAAGCGAAGGTTTTCTTCGAAAAGTTTTGACTCAATTGGGTGTGGATGGTCATAACAACGGAAAAACCAGATTTCCACCGGCCATCCTGCATTGGACAGGGCTTTTGCCAGCTGGAGAACATGTGTTTCTATTCCGCCAAAATCTCGGGAATCCAGAAAAAGGATGATAGGCTGACTATTCATGACTCATGTTCCTTTACTGTTTCCGGCCATTGTTTCTTCCGAATAAAGCGTTAGGTTTGGCCATGAATTCGAGAAACTCATTTTCTGGCATCGGCTTTCCGTAGTAATAACCTTGACCTTCAAGACAGCCTATGCCGACCAGGTAGCCTTCCTGATCATGGGTTTCTATGCCTTCTGCAAGAACGTCAAGATCAAAGCTACGGCCTAGTTGGATAATGGCTTCAACAATAACGCTGTTCTCCTTATGCACTGGAAGACCTTCAACAAAGGATTTGTCGATTTTGATTTTGTCAAAAGGAAATTTTTTCAGATAGCTGAGTGAGGAATAACCGGTTCCGAAATCATCGAGTGTTAAAATCACGCCAATGCTTTTTATACTTTCCAGTTGTTTTTGTGAGGTTTCCACATCTTCAAGTATGCAGGTTTCTGTGACTTCTAACTCCATTGTATTCGGAGGAATTTGATATTTCTGCAAAAGATGAGCAACCCTGTCGGAGATATGTTTGTCTTGCAGTTGAATGGCCGAGAGGTTTATCGCCATCCGCAGAGAGGGGTATCCGGACTGATGCCATTCACGTAGCTGTTGGCAGGCGGCCTCAAGCACCCAGTCCCCTATGGGGATGATATCCAGGCTGCTTTCAGCCATGGGAATGAACATGTCTGGGGAAATGGAGCCTTTTTCAGGGTGTTTCCAGCGAAGCAGGGCTTCAACACCAGCAACTTTTCCCGTTTGATAATTGACTTGTGGTTGATACACCAGGCTGAGTTCATGATGTTCCAGGGCCTGGTGAAGATCCATTTCAAGCTTTTTGCGTTGTCTGATTTCAGAATCAATAGTGGCTATATAAAACTGATAGCGGTTATGGCTTCTGGACTTGGCCATAATCATGGCAAACTCCGCTTGTTGAAGAAGTTTGTCAACATTGTCACCATCATCTGGAAATAATGTGATACCAACTGTAGCGCTGATGGATAAATGTTCTTCATTGATTTCAAAGGGTTTTTCCAGCTGTTTAAGGAGGCTTTGTGCTAATTCAGCAGCCTCATAAGGTTGCTTGATATTAGATAGAATGATTGCAAATTGATCCTCACCCAGCCTTCCAATGTAAGCCTTGTTATTCAAATGATTTCGTATGCGGTCGACCAGTTTGAGGAGTATATGTTCAGCAGCATTGAAGTTGACTTGTGCATTTAAAGACTTGAAATCATCCAGGCCGAGGCAGAGAACCGCTATGTTTTCATTTCTAGTAATAGGGCGGTCGATCAGTCGGCTTAAATGTTTTTGTAGAGTACGACGATTGGGTAATCGAGTTAAATAATCATATTGGGACAACCGCATGATCTGGGCTTCGGCCTTTTGCCTCAAATTGAAGTGTTTTTCTATGCTTTCCAAAAGGTTATTGGCAGTTTTAACCCAAAGTCCAAGCTCATTTTTTTCATTCCCCCTTGGCAAGGGGAGCTTCTGTTGACCTGGTTGTTCAGGGTCAATGCTGGAAAGATGATGGATTAAGCGGTTTAAAGGACGTGTCAGTAGAGAAGAGTAAATTAAATATAAAAGCAGAGCCATTGCAATGGCTCTGATAATGCCTGAAAACAGAACCAGGGCGGATCTTTGAATAAATTCTTTTCCATAGTATGCTGTGTCAATGGAGAGAAGTAGCTCTCCAATATAGTCTTTTTCTAGTTTGTCAGCATAAAGCGGGGTTCGGTAAATTCGAAGGGGTTTGAATATGTAGTCTGAGACCAGACGATAGCGGGATGCAGACAGCTTTCTTTCAACCATAGCCAGGCTGGGTTCACCATCGAGCTTAATAGCCGCTACCTGCACAGCCTGCATTTCAAATAAGCCATTAAGTATCTTTTGTCCCATTTTTTGGTCAAGTCTAACTGCAGATTGAAATACAGGTTCGTAGATTATCGAAATCATATCATTTGCTTTTTGGTCGATGGCGCTACTTGACTGATGAGCATCAAATATGATTTGGATCAAACTGAGAAATATGCCAAGAGTGCAGGCCGCTAGCAAGACTGCCTTTAACAGCTTTATGGAGAGGTGCGATGTTGGGTGCATGCCTTTGCGCGTATCCATAAAATGACTTTTTATCATGGCCATTGATTCAGAGTTTACGGATACTGCATTTCTGAATGCTTACAGGCATTTGTTTTACTGAATGTTAGAAAACGGCTTTATGGATTAACTATAGGGGGGGAGTTGTTGGTGTGGTTAGATAAAAAAGGAATGGCTGACTTATTTTAAATTACGAATAGTATTATCTTTAATTGAGAGGGAATCTACGTCTGGTTATCTCTTAAGGGTGACATTTTTTTGGCTTTTATATTGTTGATTCTTGTGTTTTCTCGTCAGGGTATGGGTTTTTTCTTAGGCGTAATTGTTTTCTTGTTTTTTAGTAATGGGGTTTTTCAATGTTGTCTAGTCTTTATAGGGTGTAGTTATGGATTGATAAAGCTTCTTCATCTTTTGAGATGGGGTGTTCTTATAAAGGGAGTTGTAAGAAATGGAATATGAAACTTATCGAGCAAGTAGCTGTGATGTTATTGAGTTGCATAGTGATTTAAATGCAGGTTCGGTAAACGATATCAGGAGCTCTTTTGACTATTTGATTAAAGACTGTTCTGGTGATGTTCTTGTTGATATGAGCTCAGTCAATGATCTTGATTCATCTGGAATCGGAGCCCTGGTTTTTCTTTATAAGAGGCTTAAGACTGAAAGAAGGAATCTTGGCCTGCTTGGTGTTAATGGGAAACCCGACGAACTACTGACAATGCTCAGGATAAATCAAACTATCAAGCAATATGAAAATATTGAGGATTTTGTCGGGAATAAATGAAGGTGGGATAGAAGAGTTGTGGTATAAGCAACCCTTCTATCGAATCAAAAAAATTTGCGTCGTTTTTTTTACTCTTTCACTTGTTTCCTGTGCTGGCTGGCCTGGAGAAGCTAATAGAAGCTTTAGTGTATCCAGTGAACGTAGCTTGAAATCGCGATCAATTGATCGAAATGATGTAGTTAAACTGTTGATTGTTAGTGAAGACCGCTATGTTGAGTTAAAGCATGCAGGTGGAGAATACTGTCTTCCAGGACAGATGGGGGCAATAAAAGATTTGCATCGATTGGCCAAGCATGAAATTGATGGAGGTCTATATTTCGATGCAGTCATAAACATTTCCAGGTCCTTTTCTGTGTTGGATAAGGCACGGTTCCTTATGGAGGAAATGGCTGAGGAAGGTGGGTGTGTTATTGATTATGCACTTGGTGGGGTAAAGGAGCAGGAAACCACCTTCTATTACAGTGATTCAATTCTTGGTCTTAAAGACTGGCATAGACCGCATGAAATAAAAGAATTTATGCAGCGGAGTGCATGGTAATGATTCTTTTATTTCACTATATATGGGATTGTTTTTCCCATGCTAAAAGAGAGCATTGTTTTTCATATAAGAAAAATAATGCTCTCTTTTTATTTGTTATTCTGTCTTTATTTTCAGGGGTGGGCTTATCTGATGAGGTTGTAGAAAAAGGTGGTGGTTTTTTTGTTGGTTTTTCAGGTGGTCAGCCAGGCATTCCTATTTTTACTGTTAATGATGCATTTCAGGTAAAGGTTCCTAGTGCTGGTTGGGTGAAGTTTTCAGATAATAAAGTTGAGGCTGCTAAGGCTGAGATTAAAAATATCCTTTCTAAAAAACATAAGATTAAAGAGATAAAGTACTTTAGTAAAAATGAACTGGTCAGATTAACGGTTCTTGGAGATATCAAGAAGCCAGGTAATTATTTTTTTCCAAAATCGTATAGCTTTGAATATTTTAATTTGTACGGTTCTTTTTATTCTGAAATAGAGTTCGGCTCCTCAATAACCGTTATTCGGTCCGGAAATAGAATAAGGCTCAGTGAAAAAGACTACTCTACTCAATCAATGAATCAGTCAGATGTCGTGCTTTTGTCTCTGGTCAGAAAGGAAAAAGTAGATATAGAAAAAGAGGTGGATGAAAAAAAACAGGAAATAAGTATTGATAAGCTGGATGCGTCTGACAATAAAGCAATTATAGAGAAACCACCTCTTGATCATATAGCTGACGTTAAAGCTAATAGTGTTGAACCTAAGGTTCCGGTTTTAGTTGAGGAACCTGGGAGCGACGAAAAGGAAGACGCTGAAGTTGAAAGTGATTATCTAGGGAGTTACTTGCTTCAGTCAGGAGATCTTCTTGTGATTGGTTTGCCCGGTGAGGAGGGGTTTAATAAAAACTTTTTGGTAGGCCGTGATGGTGCGATACAACTTCCGGAAATAGGATCTTTAAAAATAAGTGGCCTGACACTTAAACAGGCAGAAAAACGCATTTTTTACTCCCTTTCTGAAGCTTTTCTTGGGCTTGATAAATTATCAGTCCGATTGAAGGAAAAGCGATTGTTGATTACCGTTCTTGGTTATGTTAACTCACCTGGTGAAGTGGAATTACCAAATACGGGTAATGTTCAGATGGCAATCAATAAGGCTGGAGGTTTTACTGAAGGTGCCCTGCTTGATAAATTGCAATTGAGAAGAAATGGTGAAGTATTATTTTTTGACTTCAAAAAGTACCTGAATACGGGTGATGCTTCTTTTATTCCTGCTATTCAATCTTTGGATGAAATATTTGTCCCTGCCTCCCCCGATCTAAGCAGTGTTCATGGGGATGGCAAGGTATCTCAAGCTGATGGGATTGACTCTGTATCAGACCGCACAGAGATTAAAGTATTTGGTGAGGTGTTAAGGCCTGTCAGTTTTCCATTTAAAAGTGGTGTTAATGTGGTTGATGCTATTTTGCGGGCAGGTGGGGTTACCCGATATGCCAACGTGGAACAGGTACGAGTTCTCTCTGGTAGCAAACCTCTCTTATTTGATCTAAAAGCTTTTCTTGATACGGGTGTTGAAGAAAATCTTCCTGTGCTTAAGGAGGGGGCTACTGTCTATATTCCCAAGCAGGAAGAATCTATAAAAAGCGGAATCCGAATGGTTTATGTGATGGGGCAAGTCAATAAGCCTGGAGCATTTGAGACTGCGAAAGGAGCAAGCTTTCTTGATGTTGTGGCTAACTCCGGCGGCCCAAACCGTTATGCGGATATACGGTCAGTCAGAATCATGCGTAAGGATGGTAGCGTTATTGCCTTCAATCTTGAGGAATTTGCAGATGGCAAAATAAAAGAACTTCCTGAGATTAAGCAAGGTGATGCCATTTTTTTCCCAGAAAAGGCCCCGGGAACCGGGGATAATTGGCTAAAGACATCGACAATGGATTCAATCAAAATAGTGGGGGCTATTCAGAAACCTGGACGTTATAAGTGGTCTAAATCGGTTGATTTTATGGACTATCTGGCAAATGCAGGTGGTCCTACTGACAATGCCGATATTGCACAAATTAAGGTGATTTTCCCCGATGACAAGGGGGGGGCTGTTAGCCAGCAGTTTAATCTTCAGGAATTTATTGAGAATGGCGGGAGCTGGTCAAGTATACCTCAGCTGGTTGGTGGAGCGTCAATTATTATTCCCGAGTTGCCCAATATGCTAGCTAACCCAAAGTCTAGCTGGTTGAATGTTTCAAAAGAAAAAGCCATTTATGTAATGGGTTCTGTTATCACTCCGGGACGTTATGCATTCACTACGGAAATGGGATTTCTGGATATCCTTGCTGCAGCAGATGGGCCTGCTCAGGATGCTGATCTCAGCCAGCTGAGAATTATTCATCGCAGTGCCAGCTCCCCGAAAGTCAGCAAGCTGAATTTAGTCAATTATTTTGAGACGGGGGATGATAGTCTTTTACCGGTTGTTAAGCCGGGTGACAGTATTTTTGTCCCTTCCCGGAACAGGAAATGGCTCGAGAAAAAGAGAGAGGACACTGTCAGGGTTCTTGGGGCAGTGAACACCAGTGGACGCTATGATTTTGATAATAACATGACGATACTGGATCTGTTGGCAGAGGCTGGAGGTCCCACAAAAACAGCTCATGTTGAAAAAATCATTATCGTTAATAATTCCTGTTGTAAGAATCAGGCCTATACCTTTAATTTGATGGGTTTTATGAAAAATCCGGTTGCTTCACAACTTCCGGTTTTACGGGCTGGAGACACTGTTTATGTACCTGATTTTGCTCAGTCCGGCTGGGGAATATTCATGGATACAGTGAAAGATGTAGTGAATATTCTGACAATGGTTCAGCTTTTAAAAACTTTAGGTGTATACAGTGATTAAGCTACCGATCAACTATCTTGAGATCGAGGAGATATACAGCAATACCATTGGGCGAGGTATGCGCTCTCTGGCGATCACATCTGCTAATCCGGCAGAAGGGTGTTCGACACTGGCGTATACACTGAGTAAAAGAAGTGAGGCGGATGGAAAACATACCCTTCTGGTGGAAGTAAATATGCTGCATCCCGAGTTTGGTGAGATTTCAGGTCACCGACATACCGACTGGCTTCCTAATCCGGGTTCAGCGGATTCCTGCATTATGCATGATGAGGAGTCGGAAATTGACATCCTTCCGGCTCCTTGCGATACCGATGCAATAATGTTCAGAAATATTGCAAACCTGAATAAGTTAATGGAGCATTGGTTGGAAAAATACGATGCTGTCGTATTCGATACCTCTCCGGTCAACGCAAGAAACCGTCATAATATTCCTGCGGAGTCCATTTGTGCCATGGTTGATGGCACCGTTCTCATGGTGATGGCCGGGATTACTCGGCAGACTGAGTTTCAGAAAGCTATTGACCGGTTGACTCAGAATGAGGTGTCACTGATTGGCGTGGTATTTAATGACTATCGAAATCCCCGGCTTGCTGATGAAATATGCCGTGAAACTCACAGGCTTGACAAGTGGTTTCCCCACGCCATGGAAAAAGTTCGCCGTTATGTCCGGCGCTCCTCTTTTTTTAACATTGACCTCTAAGCAGCCAAAAATAGCAATATCCTTGAGCAGGTTCAGGTTGGGGGAGTGCTTCCAATCTCGATGACAGGTCCAAGGAACCTCGGACCGGTGTTGAGCAAATGGGTTTCCATAACAGCCAATACTCTTGCCATAACTTCCCGCGCTTTATTGTTAAAGTCCGAATCCTTTCCGTCTCCGGCATTAAAGGCAATGGCATCGATGTTCCGGTTAAGGGCAATATAAAGGGCTCGGCGATTATGGGAAGCCTGAGAGATGATGGTGAAGTGCTGCAGGTTGAACACATATCGGGCGCGAAGCACTGAGTCCAGGGTTCTGAAGCCCGCATAGTCACGATATATTCGATCCTGAGGGACACCCAGCTTCAGCAGGTCTCTCCGTATGGTGCTCGGCTCATCGTAATACCGGGTACTGTTATCTCCGCTGATCAGAATGTAATCTATCTTTCCTGCTTTAAACAACCGGAAGGCAGCGTCGAGTCGGAGTCGGTAGTGGTCGTTATCGCCTCCAAGGCGGGAATATTTGCTGGTGCCCAGCAGAACTCCGACGGAGTTGTAGGGCACGGAGTTGATGTCAGAATAGAGGGCGTTACGGGTTTCTCTTATGACCAGATAGTTACAGGCAACCACTATGGCTGCAAATACAACCAGCACCGCCACTCCCAGTCTGGCCAGCGTGGATAAATGGGTCAGACGTATCCCCATCAGTGACCTTTGTGTAACAGATTGTTCATTTCCTGAGTAGAGCATATCGCAGGGCTGGTATAAAGCAGTAGGAGCCAAGTCTACCTGCGATTATGAGAGGTTTTCCTGTTAATTTCATCTTGAATCTGATGGCTGATTAACAGGCTGGGCCTGGAAGGAATACCAAGGGCAGACAGAGTGAGTGGCGGAAGTTGCCGTCTGAGCACGGAATCCATAGTGTGTGCCAGTTTATTGGGTGACGATGCGCGTTCTGCCAGCCCTTTGGCAAGGATAAGGTTCTGGTAATGGGCGTCATTCACATAGATCACCGGCTTACCTTTATACAGCGCCTGTTGTGCGACGGATGACTGATGAACCACAACGGCTGAGGCGATGGTGCTCAAGACAGCAGTAGAGTAGGTTCCATGATGCAGGAAATTGACGTTGCGGCGGGCTTCAGAATGGATAATGCGCTGCTCAAATGCTCCGCTTTGCTTCGGATGGTGGGTAACGAGAAAAAGGACATCGGGCATCAGGCGGGTGGCCCTGATAAAGGTACGAAACGCCTTTGGGTAGTGCTTACTGTAGTCACCGGCAAACAGAACCACTGTCTGCTTCGGATGAATGTTCAGTGTTTTTCTGAGTTTGGCCGTATCCGTCTGCTCATAAATCTCGTCCCATGCCTCAAGAGCCGGTTGCCCGGTCACCTTGATGGATGAATGCTCTCTTTTGACCAGGGCCGTGAAGCTCCTTGCGGTTTCCCTGCTGGGCACGTGATATTCGGCAGAAGACTTCAGTTCATCCATAAAGGGGCGCACAAAGCTCTGGCTGTGAACGGGCTCAAAATTATCGTAAAAGGCAAATACCCTGGCACCCTTCCGGCTCATGACATTGGCCAGCTGGGCCTGGGCCCTGCTGGCCATGCCGGTATAGACAACCCGAGTTGTCACTTGGTCAGCGATATCATAAACCAGAGACTGATTAAGGGGCAGGTTTCGGTTGCTTCTCAGTTTCTCGTTATGGGTCAGGGCATCAATGGCTATCAGGGCTGGGTCTTCATTAAACACTTCTGCGGCACGTCCCATGGCCAGGACCCGGTATGGGATACCCTGTTGCCTGAGCTTTTGCTGGATACGCAGGAAGGCATTGCTTTCACCCTGGTCATAGGCCAGGAATAAAACGGCAGTTTTAATGGGAACCCGCTGGCTGCTTTGAGAAGTGGGCATAAAGGCCGTTAGAAAGAGAGTGAATGCGGTTGAGACAGCCAACAACCTCAATTTGTTACTTTTCACGTACAACCCCTGTGAACATCCTATTAACTTTGAACCTAGGTCGGGTTCCAGGGGTTGTAAATGTGAGTTACTTCCGGACCAGATGAACTCCCATTTCGGCGTGATGAGTGTAGGGAAACTGGTCAAACAGAGCGATGCGCTCAATGCGGTGAGTCCGGCAGATATTTGACAGGTTGTTTTTCAGGGTGGTCGGGTTGCATGAAATATACAGAATATGGTCAAACTGGCCGACCAGTTTTTCCGTGCCTTCATCTAGGCCTGCCCTGGGGGGATCCACCAGTACCGTCGAAAAGTGGTAGCTGTCCAGGTCGATTTCACTGAGGCGTCGGAACAGGCGCTCTTTATTCAGGGCCTGGGTCAACTCCTCACTGGACAGTCGGGCGATTTCAACATTGTTCACGCCATTGAGGGCAAAATTCTCCCGGGCTGAATGGACAGAGGTTTTGGAGATCTCCGTGGCCAGTACTTTTTCAAAATGGCCGGCCAGCACACAGGTAAAGTTACCATTGCCGCAATAGAGTTCCAGCAAGTCCCCTCCCTGGCTGGTACGGATCCCTTCACAGGCATTGCTGGCCCAGGTCAGCATGGACTCATTCACACCGGCATTGGGTTGGGTAAAACTGTTTTCAACCTGGGTGTATTTGAACGTTCTGTTCTTAACGGAGAGGGTTTCGGTGACGTAGTCACGGTTCAGCACCCACTTCTGTTTGCGTGCCCGGCCGATAATGCCGATACCGTAATGATTCTGGAGGTTCAGTGCGGCAGTTTTCCATTGATCATCCAGCTGGCGGTGATAGATCAGGGTCACCAGGGCTTCACCGGTCTGGGTGGTCAGAAACTCCATCTGAAACAGTCGTTTTCGAAGCGGTTCACATTTTGAAATGCTTTCCAGAAGGGGGCCCATCAAGCGGTTGATGGTTTCTGATCCGCTGGGAAAGCTTGTGACTTCAAAAGGCTGTTTGGTGTCTGGATCGAACATGCGGTAATAACTGCGATCCTTCTCATGCCATACGCGAAACTCCGCCCGCATGCGATAGTGCTCGGGCTTTGAGCGGAAGAGTTCCAGTTCCGGTATTTCAAAGTCCGCAAAATCCGTCCGGATAATCTCCGCCTTAGCGGCAAGTTGTTGTTCGTAAAGCTCTGGTTTGACTACGGCTAGCGACATGATGGTTGGATCGAAGTGAAAAACGGCCCGTATTATGGGCCGTTTATGGGAGCAGGTGAAGTGGTGTTTATTCTCTGCCAGGCGCTGTTTACCCTGAGTGAAAGAATTCACTCAGAAAGGGGCTTAGAAAATAGCCAGCTTAACAGCGAATAAAACAGAGAGGATGCATAAAGCGGAGTTCAGCTCTTTATAGCGTCCACTCAGCAGTTTAATGCCGGTATAGGAAATGAAGCCAAACGCTATACCAGTAGTGATTGAATAGCTCAGGGGCATGGAAACCGCAGCGATAACCACGGGTGCGGCTTCAGTAATGTCATCCCAGTTGATTTTCACCAGGCTGTGGGTCATCAGAACGGCCACAAAAATAAGAGCGGGAGCCGTGGCGTAAGGAGGAACCATTCCAGCCAGGGGAGAAAAGAACAGACAGGCAAGGAACAGGCAGGCCACCACTACCGCCGTCAGACCAGTCCTGCCACCTACGGTGATACCGGCAGCACTTTCAACATAACTGGTGGTGGTGGAGGTACCCATGGCGGCGCCGGTCATGGAAGCGACACTGTCGGCCATCAGGGCCCGGCCCAGGCGGGGGAAGTTGCCGTCCTTGTCCAGCAGATTCCCCTTCTGGGCAACGGCAACCAGCGTCCCGGAGGTGTCAAACAGGTCTACAAACAGGAAGGAGAAAATGATGCTGATCAGACCGACTTCCAGGGCACCGGCGATATCCAGTTTCATAAGAGTAGGGGCGATGCTGGGGGGAGTGGAAATAATGCCAGCCATTTCCACTTTACCGGCAATGATGCTGACCAGGGTGATAGCCAGAATACCGATCATCACAGAGCCGGTGACTTGACGGTAATAAAGTGCCACGATCACCACAAAGCCAATGGCGGTCATGATCGCGCTCCAGGAAGCCATGTCACCCAGAGTGACCAGTGTTGCAGGGTTGTCCACGATGATTCCGGCATTCTGCAGGGCAATGAACCCCAGGAACAGGCCTATGCCTGCGGCGATACCGCCACGCAGGGAATTAGGGATGCTGTTGATGATCCATTCACGGATTTTGAAAACGCTGAGCAGAAAGAAGCAAATACCGGAAATGAACACCGCTCCCAGTGCCACCTCCCAGGTGTAACCCATCTGGCCAACCACTGTGAAACTGAAGAAGGCGTTCAGCCCCATTCCCGGAGCCAGGGCAATCGGATAGTTCGCATACAATCCCATGATCAGACAGCCCACTGCGGCAGCCAGGCAGGTAGCTACAAAAACAGCCCCCTGATCCATACCCGTAGTAGCCAGCATGCTGGGGTTGACGAAGATAATGTAAGCCATGGTCAGGAAGGTGGTAATACCCGCCAGAACCTCGGTTTTAACATCAGTGTTGTGTTCTTTTAGCTTGAAGAGCTGTTCTAACATTTTGCCTGTACCGGGGTGCAACAAAACACTGAATTCTACATAAAAAATACTGTATATATAATAGGTAGATATATCTGGCGGGTGGTTAAGTAATGATCAGTGGGTGGTGAAGCCGATTCTGTCTGGAGGCAGGTCTTTTATTCCTGTTGAATCCAGAGGGTTATCCACAGATTCTGTGGTTAACTGGGTTGCTATAGTGAGTCTGCTTCAGTGGATGGGCTTTTCTGATGAATAGGCGGAATATGAGAAATACTCCTCAAGATAAAATTATCCGTGCGGTTCATGAGCCCGCCTTGAGTCGGGATCGGCGTTCAGGTGGTCTTATCAGGAGTCGGGAAGACTTTAATCGGAGACAGGCGGCGGTATTCGATCATGCCAGTGTTTTTTTTGCTTCTGGCGGGGCTTTGACGGAGGGTGTCAGGGGGCGCCTTGAGCGGATGGCTCAGTTGGGGATGAATGGGTTTGAGGGTGCCAGGGTGCTGGATGTGGGGGCGGGTTGTGGCTCTCTGACGGAATTTTGTATAAAACAGGATCCGCACTGCAGGTTGGTTGCGGTAGATCTGTCTGGAGAAATGCTGGATGTTTTGTCGGCGCGTTTTCCTGAGGTGATTTGTGTGCAGGGGGATGTGATGGATTATCAGGATTCGGAGTCATTTGATTGCATCTGGTGCAATGCCTGTTTTGGCAATTTTTATGATCCGTCTGCTGTTTTCAGGCATTTGTGTCAGCTGATGGCGCCTGGGGCTGTGTTGAATATCAGTCATCCAATGGGGCGGAAGTTTCAGGCGGGGCTTCACGAAGCAGATCCTCTCACGGTGCCTTATCTTCTGCCGGGAAGTAAGGAGGAGGCGCAGCAAGTTGCGAGAGGGACGGCTGTCATGCTGGAGCGGTTTATTGATGAGGAGGCATTCTATCTTGTGAGCTACCGTCACCCTTAAGCTGAGAGCTTGGGAGCCGGGTCAGTTGTTGCTGTATTTTCTTCATGGACTGACTGATTTTACGGCTGAGATGTGCGGTGAGGAAGAGGGTTTGTTCCATTTGCTCCAAGGCATGGCTGGCTTTTGCCAGCTTGTTCAAGCGGCTTGATGGGTGCGAGTGGCTGCTGGGTGAGTCGTTCTGGTATTTCATAAGCCAAGTATAGAAATGTTATACCCGGCTTTTTCAAGGTGCCTGTCAGGCTCCGCAGGGAGGAGGCCCTGCGGTTGTTTTTCAGGTTGTTGGCTTTTTTTATGCGACGGCAGGGCTGCTGTGCTGGCTGGCATTCATTGCCCTGGAGTCAAGTTCGGCCAGTAGCCTGGCAATCTGCTCCCGCTCGGATGCCTGGCAGTCTGATGACTTCTGGGACCGGGCGCGGCGATGACGGTCAATGGCGTCACGGATTCTCTGTTCCCTTGGATTCAGCTCAATAATGATTTCTGAGTGAGCTGCGGAGAGAGAGGGGGATTCAGTGCTCTCGTTTTCTGCGGTGTTTGTATCTTCTCTTTCTTTTTCCTGGTGTTCTGCCTGGGCTTCTGTCTGGGCTTGAAAGTTGCCAAGCTCCTCGGCTGCAGTGCTGTCTCCAGCAAGCACTGCATTGGCTGCCGCTTGAATGGCTTCCAGTTGAGCGGATATGTCGTCGCTCAGGCTGATGTGGTTCATTTGGACCACGGCGTTGGCCTGGGAGCAGTTTTCCGGCAGGGGTGCCGCTACCTTCTGGTCTTCTTCGGGCTCTTTTACAAGTGCTGGCCCGGGCTGTTTTAGTGGTGCCGGTGTTGCTTGAGAGGCGCTGGGTTGGTTCAGGCCGACTTTTTTCTCGCTATGGGCATTTGTTTCGCTGCGGGCGCCGGGGTCGGAAGGTGTTGCTTCATTTTTGGTTTCCGGTGTCGGGCTGGCAATCCCCATATCAACACTGTCGTTTTCAGCGTTAACCTCTGCAAAAATGCTGGCCAGCTCTTTTTCGATGCTGGACTTGCGGGCGCGGGTCTTCTTTTTTGGCTGAATTTTAACCGTGCTGGTTTTATAGCCCCTCAGGCTTTTGGCGTTCAGGGTTTCGAGGGCTTCCTGCTCCAGGGCGTTCAGTTCGTTGCGGTCGTCAACATAGTCCCACTCTTCAACAACAAAGCCTTCTTTGCCGTGTACCCTGATTTCCTGATACAGAGGGTAATCAAGATTCTGCTCAGCGGCAGCCACCATTTTTTCCCATTGGTCTATCAGGTCATTGCGGGTGGAGCCTACATAGACTTGAGAGGTGGTTTTATTGGTGACGGTGAAGATAATCAACGCTGTAAGACCTTGCTGTAAAGAAAGCTTCTAACGGAAACAGGCGGCGGATTATACCTGTGAATTTCTGCTTGTGCAGGAGGGAAAAGCTCGTATTTTCAGGTTTTTTTACGCGGTTGCATCGGGGTGTTTGGGCGGGCCTGTGTGCAGTCTGGTGAACCGCCGAAATAATACGTTGTAATAGGTGGTTTTTGTCGTGTTTTTAAGGGCTCGTCAGTGGTGGTGGCTGTCAAGATCCATTGCCATTACGATGGCATCTTCCCGGGTGTTGCCCATGGGGTAGTAGTTTTTTCGGACTCCGATTTCGCAAAACCCCTCTTCCAGATACAGTTGAAACGCCCTGGTGTTTGACTGTCGTACTTCCAGTAAAAAAGTATCACACCCTTTTGACTGAGCCATCGAAATCAGGTGTTGAAGCAATTGCCTGCCAATGCCCTGGCGCTGGTGCTGTTTGTCAACGGTAAGGATTAGCAGGCTGGCCTCGTTGGCAACGGTCATGACGACACTGTGACCGACGGGTTTTCCGTGGCGTTCCGCAATGCAGCAGAAATATCCGGATTGGATGCTGTCAGCAAAGTGGGACTTTTTCCATGGGTGTTCAGCGGAGGACTGCTCTATCCGGTGAATCTGCTCCAGGTCCGAGACGGTCATGGCTCTGAAGTTAAGTTCGGGCATGCTGGGTTTCCTTTCTACAGCTTCTGCTTTTTACCGTTGCAAAGGGGGATTAGAGGGTTGCCGCTGAAATTGTGGTGTGCAGGGGAGCCAGATCCTGCCAGGCTTCGGCTTTCAGGGAAGGTTGTTTCATAAGCTCGTTCAGGCCATGGCTGACGGCAAACCACTGTTGTCCGGTGGGGCCTTGCCTGATGCCGCGAAGGCTGTCAAAGCTTTGTTCCGGGTCAATGATGAAGCGGGCTGCCGCCTGGCCCAGCAGGAGAATGATTTTCTGTCGTGACAGGCCGTATTGATTGTTGAGAAAAGCCCTCACAGCATCTGCTGCGGCCTGATCATCCTGGCTGAGTTGGCTGAGCAAGCCGCGGTTCTGGCTGATGGGCCAGACAAACTCCCGGGGTTCCGGCGATGTTGATGAGGGGAGTTTCAAGGCTCGCAGGATGTCGTTGAGCAGTCGTTGATGAAAACGGCTGAACTGGTTCAGGCCTGAATGGGGCATTTCCGCTATCACCAGGCAGTCATCCCCGGCAGGTTCAATAATGAGCCGGAAGGGGGGGGCGGGTTGACTGTGCTGTCTGGTTTTGGTGGCTTTGGCTTCAGGCTCTTTGGTTGCCGGCTCAGGTTTGGCTTCCGTGGGCTGTGAAGCTGAAACAAATTGCCCCAGGATGTCAGCTGCCCGAGTCGGGGTGTACTCTGTCTGGTCAGTTGTTTTCAGGGTGGCCTGGTTGTCAGTGAGGTGGGTGCTCAGGTCAGTCTCTGACTGTTGCCGGATAAACTCGCTGGCATCTTCTGGTATCCAGTCGAAAGGTCTTGGAGGGGCGGCATTGGGCAGCTGGCAGCGGGGATACCAGGTTTGTATCCCCATTGCTTCAAGATAGGCCTGTCGCCGCTTTTCCTGTTGTGCCTCCTGCGGGAGGAGGGCTGCATCAGCCTGGCGGGAAGGGGTCTTGTTGTCACTGCCCTGCATAGTGGGTCCTGTGCTGGAAGCTGGCAGAGATCATCGGGTGGTCTGTTGCCAGCGTTGTTTATACCGTCCCTGTCTGGGGGTTGGCTTTGGTCAAGTCGGCTTCCAGCAGGTTAAGAGCGTTAATGTAGGCCTTGGCGGAGGCAATGACAATATCTGTGTCAGCACCGGAGCCGTTGACGATGCGTCCGTTTTTCTCAAGGCGGACGCTGGCTTTCCCCTGGGAGTCGGTTCCGCCGGAAATGGCGCTGACATTATACAGGGACAGGCTGGCCTGGGAATTCACGGCTTTTTCAATGGCCTTGAATACCGCATCCACTGGGCCGTCGCCACCGCTGACCATCTCTTTCATTTCACCGTTTACTTCAATGGTAAGGGTGGCCTCAGGAGCCAGTCCCATGCTGGAGGCGGCGTTCAGGTTAACCAGGCGGTATTTCTCTGCTACCTCCTCAGAGTGTCTCAATTCGCTGACCAGTGCCTGAAGATCTTCATCATAGATCTCCGGCTTCTTATCCGCCAGACGCTTGAATCGCTGGAAGGCGTCGTTCATTTCTTCTTTGTCGGCGAAGGTGATGCCCAGTTCTTCCATTCGAGTGGTGAACGCGTTGCGGCCAGAAAGTTTTCCCAGGGTCAGGCGGTTGGTATTCCAGCCCACATCTTCCGCGCGCATGATCTCGTAGGTTTCGCGGTGCTTCAGGACGCCATCCTGATGGATGCCAGACTCATGGGCAAAAGCATTGGCGCCAACAACGGCCTTATTGGGTTGCACCGGAAAGCCGGTAATGGATGACACCAGGCGTGAGGAAGGGACAATGTGCTGGGTGTTGATCCCTGTGGTCACTCCAAGATCATCTTTGCGGGTTTTCAGCGCCATGACAATTTCTTCCAGGGAGGCGTTGCCTGCTCGCTCTCCAAGGCCGTTAATTGTGCACTCTACCTGGCGGGCTCCATTCACCACAGCCGACAGAGAGTTGGCTACTGCCAGACCCAGATCGTTGTGGCAGTGGACCGAAAAAATGGCTTTGTCGGCGTTGGGGATGCGTTCAATTAATGTTTTTATGGTTTCTCCAAACTGGTGGGGCAGGGCATAGCCAACGGTGTCGGGAATGTTGATGGTGGTGGCACCTGCCTCAATGGCGGCCTCAATGATCCGGCAGAGGAAGTCCACTTCTGAACGGCCGGCATCTTCGCAGGAAAATTCAACGTCATCAATGCGATTTCGGGCGCGCTTTACCGCAAAAACAGCCTGTTTGATCACCTCTTCCGGGTCCATGCAGAGTTTGTGTTTCATATGGATGGGAGAGGTGGCGATAAAGGTGTGTATTCTGCCTCGCCGGGCAGGCTTCAGAGCATCCGCTGCCCGGTCAATATCACCCTCAAGTGCCCGGGAGAGGCTGCAGACGGTGCTCTCTTTGATGGTGGAGGCAATGGCTTTTACCGCTTCAAAATCTCCGGGGCTGGCCATGGCGAAACCGGCCTCAATGACGTCGACCCGGAGCTTTTCCAGGGCAATGGCAATCCGCAGTTTTTCATCCCGGGTCATGGCGGCTCCCGGGCTCTGTTCACCGTCTCGTAAGGTGGTGTCGAAAATCACAACCTGGTCGTTGTTGTGGACATGGTTCATGGCTTTTTCCTTCGCCCTGGGCATTGCAGGGGCATTGAGCTGGGTATTCGGATGTTAATCGTTTTTTTTTCAGGCCGGGAGGCCGGGGTCCGGGGAGAAGAAAATAATATGCCCTAAGGCAGTAGAAGTAGCAGGCGTGAAGGAGTGAAGAAGGCTTTAAGGCTTTGCATCCGGCTGTCCGCTCTGGAGACCGGTTGATCTATTGTTGTTCTTTCCTTGTTCATGGCGCTCTTCATCAAAGCATGTACACAGGTTTTTGGGCTAGGTAGTTGTACTATATAGGCAGAATATGGCGGGCACAAGAGAGGGGGTAACTTTATATTGCATTGCTGTGAAAGCAGAGTGTGCAGGGAAGGTAAAGTGGTTTTATTTCTCCGGTAGCGGTTTACAATGCAGGTGTTTTTTCGCTGTTGACGTCTGTTTTTCATCTGGATCGCTAGCGGCCATGATTGTTGAGAATCCCATTACCCAGGATATGAGAATGAAAAAGTTTGCCCCGGGGCTCGTGATGGCGGTGTTGCTGTTAGGGGGCTGTGCCATGAGCCCCCAGTTGGTTGAGGTTAATCCGAGAGTGGCCCTGGGCGCACAGCAGGAGAAGTTGTCGGGTCGCGTCAATGTGACGGTTTATGATGATCGCACCAGCCGGACTCTTGGGAGTCGTGGTGGTGTTTATAGTGACACTAACCGTATTTCCACAACCGATAATTTTCCTCTTTCTGTTCGTTCGGCGGTTGAGTTGGCGCTCAGGCAGGCCGGGATGGTGATTACCGACGCTACTGAAGCGCCGCAGTTTCAGGTTTATGTGGATACGCTCTCTTATCAGGTTCCAGAGGGGGGGTATGTGAATCAGGTCGACCTGAAAGCCGTTGTCAGAGTGGTGGTTAAAAATGGGGCCCGTCGGTTTAATGGGCGATACAGCAGTGACTACACCCAGAAGCAGATGACCCTTCCCTCAGACGAAAAAAATGAAGAGCTGATCAATCAGGTGTTGAGTGATGCGCTGTCCAGGGCGTTTGATGATCAGGAGCTTGCCCAGTTCCTGAGCAGCCTGTAGCTTACGACGATTTTAGTCTGAAGTTTTACGCTAAGCTGTGAAGCAGTCCCTGACTCAGTGAGTCAGGGGTTGTTTTAGCCAGCAGTGCAGGGCGTTGATCCAGGCTGGATGGTCATTCAGGCAGGGGATCAGCTCCAGGGACTCTCCTCCGGCTTCGATAAACGCCTCTCTGGCACCTATTCCGATTTCTTCCAGGGTCTCCAGGCAGTCAGAGACAAACGACGGACAGATCACCAGAACCTTTCTGGCTCCCTGGCTGGCCAGTTGTTTCACGATATCCAGCGTATTGGGCTCCAGCCACTTGGCCCTCCCCAGCCTTGATTGAAAAGCGACAGTGTATTTGTCCACGGGAATGTCCGCCTTTTCCACAAAACACTCGGTGGTTCGATACACCTGGTGGCGATAGCAGGTTTTATGGGCGACCGAGGTTCTCTGGCAGCAGCTTTTGTCTTTCAGGCAGTGCTGTCCGGTTGGGTCATCCTTCAGAATGTGTCGTTCAGGAACGCCGTGGTAACTGAAAATCAGGTGGTCATACTCTTTTTCCAGCCATGGGCTGGCGCTTTCAACCAGAGCATCAATATAAAGATCGTGGTCATAAAACACCGGGTGGACCTTCAGGGGGATCTGCAGTCCCAGCTCCCTGACAATGCTTTGTGCCTGCTCAATAACCGTTTTTACGGAAGACATGGCGTAGTGGGGATAAAGGGGGAACAGCAATATCTCCTTGAGGTCGGGGTGGCTGCCCAGTCGCGCAATGGCCTGGGCCATATCCGGTCTGCCATAACGCATGGCCAGTTCAACCGGCATCTCTGTCCGGCTTTGTACCAGCTGGGCGCATTTCTGGCTGTTGGTAATCAGCGGTGAGCCCTGGTCGGTCCAGATTGACTGGTAAGCTTCCGATGAGCGGGCAGGGCGCCTGGGGAGGACAAACAGGCTGACAATCATCCTGCGGATCAGCCAGGGCAGGTCAATGACGTGGCGATCCATCAGGAACTCGTTGAGGTATTGGCGTACATCCTTAATGGAAGGGCTTTCAGGAGACCCGAGATTAACCAGCAGAACGCCTCTGTTTTCCATAGACCGACAAGCCCTGTGTTTTATCCGCTTTTTGTAGAAAATGCTTTATACAGTGGGCGTCAGTGGCAGGAATGAGTGTCCTGATAAGCCCAGTTGTCAGCAGTATATTCAGTGCGGCCAGTGAGAATTGGGCTTATTATCGAGCGTTTCAGTGGGTTGTCAACCGGAGTGGTGACTTGTGGGGTGTTGGGATGGAGCCTTAACCAGGGGGTTAAGGCTCTGTGTGGTCAGGCCTGTTTTCTTCCTGCCCAGAACAATACGGCGAAGCCAACAACCGCTGACAGGATCGAACCGGCCAGAACGCCGATTCGGTCAGAGATCAGGTAGTCAGAGCTGACCCCTTCGAAGGCCAGGGAGCCAATAAAGAGGCTCATGGTAAATCCAATACCGCACAGGATGGACAAGCCATACATTTGTGTCCATCCCGCCCCGGTGGGCAGTTTGGCAATGCCGGACTTTACCGCCAGCCAGCAGAAACTGAATACACCAATCTGCTTGCCCAGGAACAGGCCGGTCACAATGCCCATGGGGATGGGGGTGAACAGGCTTTTGATTTGCTCGGCGTTGAGCTCCAGGCCGGCGTTGGCAAAGGCAAAAATGGGCAGGATCAGGTAATGAACCTTGCTATGAAGCTGGTGTTGAAGGGCTTTCAGGGGGGAGCGTCCCCGACGGTCGGTAACTTTCAGCGGGATTGTGAAAGCCAGAAGAACGCCTGCCAGTGTCGCATGAACGCCGGATTTCAGAACGCAAATCCAGAGCAGTGCGCCCACAAAGAGGTAAGGTCCGGTTCTGGTGATGCCCCGGTAATTGAAGAACGCCAGGACTGCCAGCAGTACAGCACCTATCCCGATGGAGGTCATCGACAGGTCTTCGGTGTAAAAGATGGCGATAATGACGATGGCTCCCAGGTCGTCAATAATGGCCAGTGCCAGTAGGAACGTCATCAGGGAAGCGGGTACCCGTTTGCCCAGCAATGCCAGTATGCCCACGGCAAAAGCGATATCTGTGGCAGCCGGGATAGCCCACCCTTTGATGGCGGTGGGGTCGGTGTAGTTAAAGGCTACATAAAACAGGGCGGGTACCAGCATGCCGCCCAGGGCGCCAATGCCGGGAAGAACCACCTGGGCGGGAGTGCTCAGCTCGCCTTCCATGATTTCCTGTTTGACCTCAAGGCCGATCAACAGGAAAAACAGAGCCATTAATCCATCATTGATCCACAGCAGGAGCGGTTTATGAATGTCCAGGGCGCCAACGGTAAGCCGGATAGGGGTCGACAGCAGCAAGTCGTAATAGTCAGCAAGGACCGTATTTGCAGCAATCATCGCCAGTGCGGAGGCGATAAAAAGCAGGATGCCAATGGCGTAGTCCTGCTGAAAGAAGCGGTGTAACCGTCTAGCAAACATGGTTTCTCCAATGGCCCATAGCTAGCAATGATTTTGCTTTTTTAAGAGGGCGGCATCTCCTGATTACAGGGTAATCAGGATAAAATCGAGCATAAAAAGGCGCTCAGTTTATACATACTGCTTCGCTTAATACATACGGGGTTACTACTTAATCATGGTAGCCGGGTATTTTCCACCGTGAAAATGCCGCCCGTTGAATGGGTTCGAATGCGAACGCTTTCTATATTAATCCGGTTTTCGGGCCAGGGTAACCCGTTCAAGTCCGGCCAGGTCGGTTTCAGTTCGTATATCCGCAAACCCTGTTGCTTTGAGAATGGCCTGTACCGCAGTCCCCTGGTCATATCCATGTTCAAGCAGCAACCATCCGCCTTTATTCAGGCAGGAAAAACCCTGGCGGGCAATGGTCCGGATGTCATCCAGTCCGTCATGGCCGGAGGCCAGGGCGGTTAATGGCTCATGGCGCACGTCTCCGGACTGCAGGTGGGGATCATTGCTGCGAATATAGGGGGGGTTGCTGGTGATGATGTCCATCCTGGATTCTCCAAGAGGTTGACACCAGTCTCCCTCAAGGAAGGTAACGTTGTCTATTTGGTGATTGTTGGCGTTGAGACGGGCTGTGTTGAGAGCCTCCGGACTTTTGTCAATGGCGGTTACCTGCCACAGGGGGCGTTCACTGGCGATGGCCAGGGCGATGGCACCTGATCCGGTTCCCAGGTCAACCACGCTGATGGCCTGTTCAGCTGCAGCAAGGCCAAGGGTCAGTTCCACCAGTAGTTCTGTATCCGGCCGGGGGATCAGCGTGGACGGGTTGACCTTTAAATTCAGGTTCCAGAACTCACGGTGTCCGGTGAGATAGGCGACAGGAAGGCCTTCATTCCGCTGGGTGACCAGGGACTGAAAGTCACTCTGTTGCTGGTGGCTGAGCTCTTTTTCCGGCCAGGTGAAAAGAAAGCTGCGGGGCTTGTCCAGGATGTGGCACAGCAGAAGCTCTGCATCCAGTCGTGCTGTGGGGCTGGTTGCCAGCTTTTGGGTCGCTTCTGTCAGCTGATGGCCAATGCTTGCCGGATTCATGGGTTATTCCCCCGCCAGCCCGGCCAGTTGTTCAGCCTGGTGTTCCTGCAACAGAGGATCAATCACGGGGTCGAGTTCACCTTCTACAATCTCAGGTAGCTTGTAGAGGGTCAGGTTGATGCGGTGATCGGTTACCCGGCCCTGGGGGTAATTGTAGGTGCGGATCCGCTCCGAACGGTCACCGCTGCCCACCAGGCTCTTGCGGGTGTCGCTGATTTCCTTGGCGGCTGCCGCATCCTGGGCGTCCTGGAGTTTGGCGGCCAGCCAGGTCATGGCCTTGGCCTTGTTCTTGTGTTGTGAGCGCTCATCCTGGCATTCAACCACAATACCGGTAGGCAGGTGGGTGATCCGGATGGCGGAGTCGGTGGTGTTGACGTGCTGTCCACCGGCACCGGAGGAACGATAAGTGTCGATCCGCAGGTCCTCCTTGCGGATTTCAATGGCCTGCTGCTCGTCGGGTTCAGGCATCACGGCTACGGTGCAGGCGGAGGTATGGATGCGTCCCTGGGATTCAGTTTCAGGTACCCGTTGAACCCGGTGGGCTCCAGACTCGAATTTCATCCGGCCGTAGACGTCATTGCCGATGACCCGGGTGATGATTTCCTTGTAGCCCCCGTGCTCACCGTCGTTGGCGCTGATCACCTCAATGCGCCAGCCGCGTTTTTCCGCATACCGGGAGTACATCCGGAAAAGGTCGCCAGCGAAAATGGCGGCTTCATCGCCACCGGTGCCCGCGCGAATCTCCAGGAATGTATTCAGTCCATCTCTGGGGTCCCTGGGAAGGAGCAGGACTTCCAGGTTTTTTTCCATTTCCGGCAACTGCTCTTCGCAGGCCAGAAGCTCTTCCCTGGCCAGTTCCGCCATGTCTGGATCACCCTCGGCCATCATTGACTGGGCTTCCGCCTGGTCCTGTCTGAGCTGGTCATACTCCTGGAACGCCTTGACCACGGGTTCCAGTTCGGCGTATTCCTGGGAGAGCTTTCTGAACTGGTCCTGGTGGCTGATGACCTCTGCGTCACTGAGCAGGGCAGACAGTTCTTCAAAGCGTTCGCAGAGGTTGTCCAGTTTGGCAAGAATGGATTCTTTCATGATGATTAATTGGGTGTTGATTCGTTGATTTGCTTGAGGCCGAGTAATTTTTCAGCCCAGTCCAGCTGTTCCAGTTCGCCCCTGGCGGCAGCGGCTTTCATCTGCACACTGGGCTCATGCATCAGTTTGTTGGTCAGTGATCGCGCAAACTGCTGGAGAACCTGTCTGGGGTCGGCCCCCCGGGCAAGGAGCTGCAGCGCTCTTTCCAGCTCCTGGTCGCGTATCTGTTCGGTGTTTTTACGATAGGAGCGCAGCAGGTCCACAGCGTCCAGCGCCCGCAGCCGGGTCATGAACTCGAAGGCATCAGACCGGATCATTTCCTCCGCCTGGCGGGCCGCTTCCTTGCGCTGTTGCAGGTTGTCTTCAATGACATCCTGCAGGTCATCCACGGTATACAGAAATACATCGGCCAACTCGCTGACCTCGGGCTCAATATCCCTTGGAACAGCGATATCCACCATAAACATTGGGCTGTGCCGACGCTGTTTGAGGGCGCGCTCAATGGCTCCTTTACCGAGAACCGGAACCGGACTTGCGGTTGAGCTGATGACGATATCGCACTGATGCAGAACCTGGCTCAAGTCTGACAGAAGCACCGGCTGTCCCCCAAAGGCATCGGTCAGGCGTCGGGCTCTTTCCAGGGTGCGGTTGGCCACAATGATATTGCCCAACCCCTGCTGGCGGAGGTGGCGGGCAACCAGCTCGATGGTTTCACCGGCGCCGATCAGCAGGGCGGTGTTTTCCCTGAGATCGGAAAAAATCTGCTGGGCCAGCCGGGTGGCAGCATAAGCCACGGAAACAGGCTGCTGGTTGATGGCGGTGTCGGTCCGGATCTGCTTGGCGGTGGTAAAGCTGTGTTGAAACAGCCGGCTTAGGCCCGAGCCGGTGGTGCCCGCTTCCTGGGCGATGGCATAGGCTGATTTGAGCTGCCCGAGAATCTGGGGCTCTCCCAGAACCAGGGAGTCCAGTCCGCAGGCGACCCGCATGATGTGCTGGACGGCATCCCTGTCCTGATGGATGTAGGAGTGCTCACTGAGCAAGTGGTGGTCCGCATGATGATAGTGGGTCAGCCAGTCAATGATCCGTGGCGGGCGGATCTTCATTCCGTGGTTGCTGCAATACAGTTCGGTCCGGTTGCAGGTAGAGAGTATGGCCACCTCTTCGGAACCCAGAAAGCGCCGGGCATCCTGCAGGGCGTCAGGCAACTGCTCCGCAGAAAAAGCCACCTGTTCCCTCAGGGTGATTGGTGCTGTTCTGTGATTGATACCGGCGGTAATATACCCCATCAGGCCCCTGCTGCTGTCATGGTGCTACTATTCATCATTCAAAACCATCGATCTGAGCTGTGATCTGTACTGCCCTCTGTACTATCTGTACTAAGAGAGAGTGATTCCCCGGTTGTTCCGGGAGTACTCTCCAGGGAATGTTCTTTTGGCATTAAGCTGGATCGACGGGCTTTTCGGCCGATCAATTCTGCAATGGAACGCTTGCAACTGCAAACTCGGATAATGACATTTTGATGAGTTTCAAGCGATGGCTGAGCGAATAGTTTCAGTCAGTTTCAGTGATCACGCACTGATCGCTCACAGATCAAGAGTATCGGGTGATTTACACGATGTACCTGAATCAACGAGTAGAAGGCGAGTGCATACATTCATTTTTCAGGGGAAAGGCAAACCATCCATGACCAGAATTACTGCCTTGACAGACCTTATCCGGTCTGGCTTGAGGGTTGACTCTGCGGGCACTGTGCTGAAACGACTGGCCCTGGTATCCATCGTACTGCTCTATGGCTGTGCCGGGCAGCAGCCCAGGATATCCAGTGAGGGGGCTGTTGAAACGGCCTCAGAGGCTGCGGGGGAAGAAGAGGTATTTGCCTCATTTGAACCGGATACCCTTTATGATCTCATGGTGGCCGAAATCGGGGGGCAGCGTCAGAGGTATGATCTGGCCCTGGGAAATTATCTGAAACAGGCTCACAAAACCCGGGATGCCGGGGTGGCCCAGAGGGCTTACCAGATAGGGATGTTTGTGGGGGCAAGGCAGGCCGCCCTGGATGCGGCCCTGCTCTGGGTTGAGCTGGAGCCGGAGAATGTTTTTGCTCTTCAGGCTTCGGCTCTGGAGCTGGTATACAGCGGGCAGCTGACCCGGGCGGCAGCGCAGATGCGCAGGCAGCTTGAGCTGGGGGGGGAGGCCAGTTTTGATCTTCTGGCCTCTGGAGCCAGCGAAATGGAAGACGGAGCCCGGAAAGAGTTGATCGGTGTGTTTGACGAAATTCTGAAAGACTATCCGGATAACCGTGAGCTGCTTCTGGGTAAGGCAATACTTTACCGGCTGTCCGGTGACGATCAGCAGGCCCTGGATATCAGCAACCGGCTGTTGAGAAAAGACCGTGATGACGTCAAGGCCATGATCGTCAAAGGGCGGGTCCTGAACAAGCTGGGGCGGGGGGAGGAAGCTGAGAAGATGCTTTCCGATGCGGTGGCCCGTCACCCGGAGAGAGGACGTTTGCGGTTGCTCTATGCCCGGGTTTTGGTGCATGCCAACAAGCTGGATGAGGCTCGAAAGCAGTTTGAGGTTTTGCTTGAGCAGTCACCCCATGACAGTGAAATTGTCCTGTCACTGGCGCTGATTACCATGGAAAACGGAATGGAGCCGGAGGCGGAGCAATACTTCCGGCAGCTGCTGTCCCTTGGGCAGAGAAAGAATACGGCCAATTATTATCTGGGGCGGTTGAAGGAGAAGCAGCAACAATATGGAGCGGCCCGGGATTATTATCAGGCGGTGGGTCAGGGAAAGGAGTTTATGGCGGCCCAGGTGGCCCTTGCCCAGATGCTGGTCCGTCAGGGGAAGCTGAGTGAAGCCCTGGTGCTGATTGATGAAGCGAGAACCCGGAATCCGGCGAGGGTTGAATCACTCTACCTTCTTGAGGGTGAGTTGCTGGTCAATGATGGGCAGTTGAAAAAAGCCCTGGAGCTGTTTGATAAGGCCATCAAGTCCAGCCCGAAATCTGTGAACCTGTTGTATTCCCGTGCGATGCTCCAGGAAAAGCTGGACAACTTGCCGGCCCTTGAGAAGGACTTGCGCAAGATACTGGAAATCGAACCGGAAAATGCCGCTGCACTGAATGCTCTCGGTTATACCCTGGCCGACCGGACAGACCGGTACCGGGAGGCGGAAAAGCTGATTCTCAAAGCCTACAGCCTGAATCAGGAAGACCCGGCCATTCTGGACAGCATGGGTTGGGTGCAGTATCGTCTCGGCAACTATGAGTCAGCGGTCAAATACCTCCGCATGGCCTATGACAAGTTTCCTGATGCGGAAATTGCAGCTCATCTCGGAGAGGTGATCTGGGTCATGGGCAACCGTGAAGAAGCAAGGAGTTTGTGGGGGCAGGCCCTGAAGAAGAGTCCGGACAGCCGGATTTTGAAAGACACGATGGACCGGCTTGAAAAGCAGGGTTTGAAGCCCACATCAGGTGTTCCGCCCGAAGCCGTCAGTCAGGTGAAGTAACACGGGGTTCAGAGGGTTAATGGTGAGAGGTGTTATGGTTCGGTTAACCCGTTTGGTGCTGATTGGAGTCTTGCTTGCTCTTGCCGGTTGCGCCACCGTCCCTGAAGGGGAACCTGACCTTCCCATTGGGCAGCGGGAGGCGCTCTGGCAGAAACATCAGCCCCGGCTGCTGGCGTTGAAGAGCTGGGAAATGAAAGGGCGTCTGGGGTTGAAGGTGCCGCAGCGCTCCGGCTCCATGTCCATTGACTGGGAGCAGCAGGGACAAAGTTACCGTATTTTTCTGGATGGCCCTTTCGGGGTGTCGGTGGCTCGTATCACGGGCAGCCCGGATGGAGTGCAGGTGCTGGTGTCTGATGAGCAGCATATGGGGGCAACGCCCGAAGCTCTGGTCAGGCAGCTCACCGGCTGGGACTTTCCGGTCAGCTATCTGAAATACTGGGTGAGAGGGTTGCCTGCACCGGACAGTCGCTCGGCTGTGGATCTGAATAATCTGGGGTATCCGAAGTCCATTCGTCAGTACGGGTGGGAGGTTTCCTACCAGCAATACCAGCCTGCCGGAGCGTTTCAATTGCCTTCAAGAATGACCGCCTCCAGCGGAGAGGTGCGCCTGAGCCTGATTGTCAGCCATTGGCAGACCCCCTGACATTCCTGTATTTGAAATAAACCAGAACCCGAACCTCGTTAAGGAGTACTCCCGATGCTGTCTGAACTGGTGCTGCCCGCCCCGGCGAAACTGAACCTCTTTCTGCACATCATTGGTCGCCGGGCAGATGGTTATCACAGCCTGCAGACGCTGTTCCAGTTTCTGGATTTTGGGGATGAATTGGCGTTCTCCCTGGACACTGGGCACAATGGAGTCGACCTGATCTCAACCCTGCCCGGGGTGCCCCATGAGGATAATCTGATTGTCAAAGCTGCCCGGCTGTTGCAGGAGGCTTCCGGAACCGGGATGGGGGTAAGGATACGCCTGGAAAAACGCCTGCCCATGGGGGGCGGGCTGGGTGGGGGTAGCTCCAATGCTGCGACCACTCTGCTGGGTCTCAATGCGCTCTGGGGGTTGGGGTTTTCCGAAGACAGGCTGGCAGAATTGGGGCTGCAGTTGGGGGCTGATGTGCCGGTTTTTGTCCGGGGGCGAAGTGCTTTTGCCCAGGGGGTTGGGGAGATCCTGACTCCGGTCTCTCCACAGGAGCGCTGGTACCTGGTTCTGCTGCCTGATGTCCATGTGGATACAGCGGCCATGTATGGGCACAAGGATTTGACAAGGAACTCTCCTCCCATTAAAGTTTGCGCCGCTCTTGAGCAGGGGGACAGTCCTCAACAGGAGCGCGCACAGCAACAACAGATACTGTCGGTGCAAGGTAACGACTTTGAGCCGCTGGTTCGCAGACTGTACCCTGAGGTTGATAAAAGCCTTGCTCTGTTGGATAATCTCGCCAGTTTGAGCAGTGGTCGGGCCATGATGAGTGGTTCGGGTGCTTCGGTTTTTGCTCCGTTTGCCAGTCATGAACAGGCGCTGGAAGCAGAAGCTTCGATAACGTCTTTCTGTGGCTCAGAGCAGTCTCCTAAGCTGAGAAGCTTTGTGGTACGGGGTGTTAATTGTTCGCCACTGATGACTGCATTACAGGACGCTGGATGCCCATTACCTGCATAGGCAGCCAGGTGCTGAGTGGCAGTCAAGCGACAGTCTGTGGGATTGGTTTGATGGAAGAAACCATGAACACAGTTCTATAAAGGTCAGGAGGGCAGTGTTCCCCGGCCTGGGCTGAGACAGGTAAAGGCCCCTTGAGACTGAGTTTGCATGGTAAAATCATAAGTCGGCCCGGATTGTGCACGAATTGAACGACGAATTTACTGGGGTGTCGCCAAGCGGTAAGGCAACGGGTTTTGATCCCGTCATGCGCAGGTTCGAATCCTGCCACCCCAGCCAGCTTAAGGCTTATGCCTCTGGACGATCCGAATCCTGGCTTTCTGTTACGCCTGTTGTTTTTGGCTCTGTGTATTCCAGGCCTCGATCCCCTCTTCTCAGCAGTATATCTATCCACCTACGCCCAATTCCCAAGCAAGGTAATTTCCCGTGTCGAAAATGATGGTGTTTGCCGGCAACTCTAATCCGGATCTGGTTCATAAAGTTGTCAATCACCTGCATATCCCACTTGGCAAGGCTTATGTCGGCCGCTTCAGTGACGGTGAGTGCGCTGTAGAAATTCAGGAAAACGTCCGGGGGCGGGATGTGTTCATCATTCAGTCTACCTGCGCGCCCACCAACGACAACCTGATGGAACTGCTGGTGATGGCGGACGCCATGCGTCGTTCATCCGCGGTTCGGGTGACTGCCGTTCTTCCCTATTTTGGTTATGCCCGTCAGGATCGTCGTCCCCGTTCGAGCCGTGTGGCGATCAGCGCCAAGGTCGTTGCTGATATGATTGCCAGCGTTGGTATTGATCGCGTGCTGACGGTGGATCTCCATGCGGATCAGATTCAGGGGTTCTTTGATATCCCTGTGGATAACGTTTACGGCTCCCCGATTCTGCTTGACGATATTGAGCGTCGTGATTATGACGACGTCATGGTGGTATCACCGGATCACGGTGGTGTTGTTCGTGCCCGCGCGGTTGCCAAGCGACTGAACTCTGATCTGGCCATTATCGACAAGCGTCGTCCAGAGGCCAACAAGAGTGAGGTCATGAACATTATCGGGGATGTGGCTGGACGCACCTGTATCCTGGTGGATGATATGGTGGATACCGCCGGTACCCTGTGCCATGCAGCCTCTGCCCTGAAGAGCAAGGGTGCCAAGGCAGTTTATGCTTATTGCACACACCCGATTCTCTCCGGGCGCGCCTTGGAAAATGTTGCCAACTCTGAGCTGGATGAGCTGGTGGTGACCAATACCATTCCTCTGAGCCCGGCTGCCCAGGCTCTTGGCAAGATTCGTCAGCTGGATATGTCACCGCTGCTGGCGGAGTCTGTTCGCCGGATCAGCAATGCTGAGTCCATCAGTGCGATGTTCCAGTAAGAGCTACTGATCAGCGCCTGCTTTTCTTACCTGGAGCAGGCGCTTTTTTCTTTTTGGGAGTCTGTTCTGACTTCCTTCCCATTGCCGCGAAAGCGGGTTTCAGTCGTTGATTTTCATTGCCAGCTCGGTGATTTTTCCATTGGCTTCGGCCAGTACCTCTCTTCCAAGGCCTGTGATTCCATAATATTTACGCTGACGGCCATCAATCACCCTGGTCTCTTTCAGAATTAACCCGTCTTCCTCCATGCGATGTAGCAAAGGGTACAGCATGCCAGGGCTGACTTTATAGCCATGCTGCCCCAGATGTTCAATCAGCCAGGCTCCGAAAAAAGGCTCCTGGCTGGCGTGTCTGAGAATATGGATCTGAATAAAACCTAAAAACAGCTTGCGTAGAATTCTCTCTTTCATGGGGTTCTTTCGAGCTTTTCTTTCATGGCAAAATGAAATATCGTTAATAGATATCTAAAAGCGATGTTAGTGGGTATTCCATGAATCGTCCAGAGGTTTTCTGTCAGCTTGAAGGTGTTTCGGTGGGAGGGGTTGCCGATCGGTGGCTATCACAGGTTTCCCTGAGGATACGGGAAGGGGAGGCTGTGGTGTTTTATGGCCCTTCCGGAGGAGGAAAAAGCACGCTGCTGAAACTGCTGCTGGGAGGGTATCGCTGGTTGGAAGGCACTTATGCTTTGCAGGGAAAGTCAGTGGATGAGCGTACTATTCAGGCTGTTCGTAGCACCATGGCATACATTCCTCAGCAGCCCGAGCTGGGGCGGGATACCGTCCTGGAATCTCTGCGCAGACCTTTTGGCTGGGGTGGTTATCAGGGGCAATTTAACCAGGGCGAAGCCTGTCTCTGGCTTGACCGGTTTGGGCTTGAGGAGAAGGTGCTGTCTATGCCCTGCGCCCGGCTTTCCGGTGGGCAGAGGCAGCGGGTGGCCATTGTCCGGGCCTTGATGAGTGAGAGAAAAGTGCTGGTGGCCGATGAGCCGACCTCCGCCCTGGATGATGCTGCCTGTCAGAAAGTGGTTCGCTATCTGCTGAATGGCGATTTTACGGTGATTTCCGCTTCCCATGACCCACGATGGATCCGTCATTGCCACAGGGGGATCTGTCTTCAGGGGGGAGTCGTGAAAAAAGATCATCTTATTGGTGACTCTGCCTATCAGGGTGGGGAGATGGATGTCCGGGTCATAGCCGGCAGGGAGAATGTTCTATGAATCATTCTGGAATGCTTTCAGTGGGGCAGCTGTTGCTTTTTTACGCAGTGCTGTCGGTGCCTTTGATTCTGCTTTGGCAGCTGAAGCTGCAGGGAGTCATCAGGGAGCTTCTGGTGGGGGTGTTGAGAATGACGCTCCAGCTGGGGTTGATTGGTTTCTATCTTGAGTTTCTGTTCAAGCAGAACAGTCTCTGGTTAAACCTTGCCTGGCTGCTGGTAATGGTGACGGTTGCCAATATCCATGTGCTGAAAAAAGCAGGGCTGTCGGTGTCGCGGCTGCTGTGGGTGGGGCAGCTCAGCCTTCTGGTGGCGGTAGGATTGACACTGGCGGCGATGTTATTGCTGGTACAGCCGGAGCCCTGGTATGGATCGCGCTATCTGGTGCCGCTGGCAGGCATGCTGCTGGGGAATTGTCTGACGGGCAATATCCTGGCTCTGGAGCGCTTCTACAGCTCCCTTGAAGAACGACATGAGCAGTTTATGGGGGATTTGCTGCTGGGGGCCAGCTTGTATGAAGCAGCCAGTCCATTTTTACAGGAAGCGCTCCGGGCTGCCCTGGGGCCAATGGTGGCAACACTGGCTACCCTGGGGATTGTCTCCCTGCCCGGTATGATGACCGGCCAGATTCTTGGAGGCGCCGAGCCTATGGAAGCTGTGGCCTACCAGATCATGATTATGCTGGGTATTGTCTCCAGCATGAGTGTTTCGGCCGTGTTGAATGTGCTGCTCAGCCTTCGAGTCTGTTTTGACGGTTTTGGATTGCTGGATGCCCGTATTTTTGCCCGTAATGACCCTGTATAACGCACTCTTTATTGCTCAGGGTGGTTTTCAAGCCAATGAATAGCGGCTTTGCTGGCAAGTATTCCTGAAGCTGCGGCGGTAATGGCCTGCCGGGTGGCCCCCTCAACCGCATCTCCGGCAATGAAGATGCCTTCTGTATTGGAATGGGTCTCGTCCGTTGGATGGGGTGATAATTGTTCGTCTTCCGCAATCAGTCCATGGCTTGAAAGGGTCCTGTCCTCAAGATAAACCTCCCAGAGGGAGTCTTCTTTTCGATAATCAGGGTGGGAGCGGGTGTTGATGATGGTGACCTTGTTGTTGATGACCTGCTCAACCATTTTTTCCTCGATTCTACTGCTTTGAACCCACAACTGTTCGGGCCAGAAGGTCTGGTCACACTCAGGGTTGCCAGAGTTAATTAAAGTGACCTGGAAGCCATCTCGTGCGGCATAAAGTGCGGCAGTGTAAGCGCCTGCAGAGTGACCGATAATTGTCACTGACGGAGAGGCTTTTGTCTGGGAAAAACTGTCTCTCAGCGCTGCAGCACTTTTGACTCCCTCAGCTGCCTGGGCTGCACTAAATGCTGTGTCGTTTATTTTCTGGATCCTGATGGGGTGGCCTGGAGAATTGTAGGGCCTTTCTCCTTCGGTGATCTTTCTTTTCAGGTAACCATTGCTGCTGGTGAAGTGAGGTGGGAGAAAGTCTGTACCGGGTATTTGTCCTGTTGCGATGAACAAAGCGTTGACTCTGAGGTTGTCCCGAAAATGCTCCTGAAAATGGCCCGTTGTGCTTAGTTTGAGTTCAAGTATCCCCTTGTTAAAGTCAAATGAAAAAAGGGGGTTGCCTGCGTGTTTGATGACTGTGTCCGGGTAAATAAAGATGTTGTCAGCTTCAAGCAGGGCATTCTGGTTGCTTTTCTGCGCTCTCATGACCGGTTTTCGATAAATAAGATGCACTTTGCTGGCTATGCGTGACATGCTCAGAGCCTGCTCTGCTGCTGTGTCACCACCTCCATATATAGCCACTTCTTTACCCCGGTAACGGGAGCCATCGCAGGTGGTGCATGTGTGAATATTGCTGTTATTGGGGTTGTGAAAGGCTTCCTTGAGTTGTTCTGGAATAAGGGGGCTGGCGCCCGGGGCCAGGATGACCGTTGAGGCGGTGAACCATTGGTGTCTGGTTTTGATGGTGAAGCCGTTTTCCCCCTCTTCTATGGCCTCAACCCAGTGAGGTGCTGTTAAGAGGTTGCTGAGGTTGCCGGCCTGAATCCTCATGCGATGGATCAGTTCTTCTCCTTTGATGGAGTCGGGCTCCCCTGGCCAGTTATCCAGGTAGGGGGTGGAGCTGATCTGGCCACCACTCCCCATCCCGGTGAAATGAATAACACTCCGCTCAGTGGTGGCTGCTCCATAGATGGCCGCAGAATACCCGGAAGGGCCATCACCGATGACCGCTATATCCCAGTGATCGCCCCATGAGGCCAGGCTGGTCATTAGCAGGATGGATAGAGCGGCTGTGAGGGTAATAAAATGCATATTCCTTGTCCGGTAACCGGGAAATAATACAGTGGACTTCAACACTTGTTTTTAATTCCCCCGGATAACCGCCTGGTTAGCCATACCAACGGTATGCATCTTTTTGCCCTGTTTCAGAGGATGGGAAGGTGGTGCGCTGGAGGGAGAAAAGGAAACACAGAGAAAGGTAAACAGGTTTTGCTTTTTGCGGGTATATCGGTATGATATGGCGCCTTTGAAAGATCCATCGTGCCTGGTCGCAAGGTGGCGATGGAGAGACTGGAGATAAACATGTCTGAAGCAATTGTTTTAAATGCGCAAGCACGTAAGGATATCGGGAAGGGTGCGAGCCGCCGCCTGCGTCGTGCTGACCTGGTGCCTGCCATTGTATACGGTGGTGAAGCTGAGCCTGTTCAGATCACCCTGGAAGGCAAGGCCATCCGTAAGGCTCTGGAAACAGAAGCTTTCTACTCCCAGGTACTGACCATTTCCGTTGACGGTGCTGACCAGCAGGCGATCCTGAAAGACCTTCAGCGTCACCCTGCCAAAGAGTACGCCATGCATATGGACTTCCTGCGTGTTGACGCGGCTCACGCCATCACCACTCACGTTCCTCTGCACTTCATCAACGAAGACGCCTGTGCTGGTGTAAAAGCCGGTGGTGCTATCGTACACAACCGTGTTGAAGTTGAAGTCAAGTGTCTGCCAGGCGATCTGCCCGAGTTCATCGAAGTGGACATGGCAGACGTTGAGCTGGGCGGTCACGTTCACCTGAGCGATCTGGCTGTACCTGCCGGTGTTGAACTGGTTGCTCTCGACCAGGAGCAGGACGTTGCCAGCGTCCAGACTACCCGTGGTGGTCAGGATGACGAGGAGTCTGCCGAGTCCTCTGAAGAAGCCGCAGGCGAAGAATAAGTCTTCACCTTCGCTACCCGGTTTTCGGGTAGCAGGCCCTTATAACAAACACAGCTTTTGTCTTCTGATGAAAGCTGTGTTTGTGTTTTAATGGGTGGTAATTTTCTTTTGTGTTGCGCTTTACTTCGTTCAGCAGCAACCTACGCTAAAGTAGCGCAGTTTGAAGGCTTGCAGTGTTCCTCTCGAATGCCTTATGAGTCCGGCGAAGCGCAACAGTTGCCTATGGTCATAGGTGTGTATGGATATTGGTCTTGATAAAAGGCATTTTTATCAATTTTTATAAAAAATGTCCTGGTCAATTGACCTCGTTAATGATGATAAGGTGACAGAGCATGGCGAAATCTTCAGAACCCTCAATTCGGCTGGTTGTGGGTCTGGGTAACCCGGGTGCCCAGTACGAAGATACCCGCCATAATGCCGGGTTCTGGTTTGTGGAACAGCTGGCCAGGCAATATGGGGCAACTCTGCAGCCGGAAAAAAAGTTCTTTGGCCACACTGCTCGCATCAGTGTGAACGGAGAGGATGTTCGCCTGCTGAATCCAGCCACTTTTATGAACCGAAGTGGGCAGGCTGTAGGGGCTATAGCCACCTTTTTTAAAATCCCACCCCAGTCGATTCTGGTGGTTCATGATGAACTTGACCTGCCTGCCGGAGTGGGGCGGTTAAAGCAGGGGGGCGGTCATGGTGGTCATAACGGTCTCAGGGATATCATTGCTTCTCTGGGGAATACGCGGGACTTTCTCCGCCTGAGGCTGGGTATTGGTCATCCTGGCAACAGCAGGGAGGTGGTTAATTATGTGTTGACCCGGCCCTCTGTTGCGGACCGTCAGAAGATCGATGCTGTTATTGACGAGGCCATTCGTATCACCCCCGAGGCTCTGAACGGTTCAAGGTCAAAAGCGGTTCAGGAGCTGCATACGTTTTCTGCCTAGTGTGGGGCGGCGTCTGTATCCAGTTGCGCTTCACTTTGTTCAGCAGCAACCTAGGGGCTGTTGATGTTTTGTCGTTTGCTCAGCCAAAGCCAGCGTTTTCGCGCCAAGGCGCAGTAGCGCAGGAATACTCTCGTCTTTCAAGCTGCTGCAACGATGGCACGGAATCGCTGGCTTTGGCCCTTCGGGTGGTTCGTAAAGCGGCCTTCCGGCTGTGTTGAACTGGCTTGACGTAGAATAACTACGCGCTGCGCCAGTTCGCCTTGCGTTAGGCCGCTTTACGAACCACTGAGTTCACGCTAAAACATCAACAGCCCCTAATTAAATTGGCGCAACAAAAAACTGTCTTGGCCGCTGTCACTCTAACACCGCAGAACCTCCTGCTATTCCGCTCATGAGAGGAGGTTCTGATACTTCACCTGGCGACAGGTTCAGTTCCGGAATCGGCCAGTAGGCTTTTTTCTCCTTAAGGGCTTCCCCCCGTTTCAGGGCGTGGTCCACCAATCGACACATTAATTCCTCAAATTCGATACCTGCGTGCCGGGCGCCATCGGGAAACAGGCTGGTGGGGGTCATGCCGGGCAGATTGTTCAGTTCTGAAAAGACGGGCTCCCCCTGTTCCGGAACAATAAAGTCAGAGCGGCTGATATCCCGACAGCCCAGTAGCTGGTGGGCGGCCAGGGCAATCTGTTGTACCCGCAGGTATTGTTGTGAGGGTATTCTGGCTGGAATGGTATGTTCACTGAGCCCCGGTGTATAGCGGTGGATATAATCGTACCAGGCATTGTCTGGTGTGGTGATTTCAATGACAGGCAGTACTTCAGTGGTGTCCAGATCCAGAACACCGGCGGTGATTTCTTTTCCGGTAATAAATTCCTCAATCAGTAATCGCTCGTCTTTTTCAAAACCTGCCTGCAGGCGCTGTTTGAGCTCCTGCTTTCCTTCAGCAAACTGAACACCGATCCCTGAGCCCTGGGCTACGGGTTTTATGATGGTTTTCTCGCCCAGCGTACTGATGCAGTCAGCCACTGTTTTTTCAATGGGGTCCTGGCGGAGGGCCACTTTGTCTCTGGCAAGGGGGAGGCCAGACGCTTGCAAAATGCGCTTGGTGGCCACTTTGTCCAGAGCGCAGGCACTGCCAAGGACGCCGGAGCCCACATAGGGGATGCCCAGAATGTCCAGCATGCCCTGGAGGCTTCCGTCTTCTCCCATTGGGCCGTGAGCCACTGGAAAGACGACGTCCACCTGATGGCGATCCAGGTTATCGGGCAGGTTTCTGTCCAGCTCCAGAATGACCACTTTCCGGTAGTTTTTTTCCAGAGGCGGTGTAATGCGTCCGGCAGAAAGCCGGGAGACGTTGGCTTCCGGGGACGGTCCTCCGCAGACAATACCGATGGTGCTGTTTCTGTCAGGCATGGGAATCCCCTCTTTTGTCTGAGTCAGTGCTGATGGCTAGGGGCTGTTGATGTTTTGTCGTGTGCTCAGCCAAAGCCAGCGGTTTCGTGCCAAGGCGCAGTAGCGCAGGAATACTCTCGTCTTTCAAGCTGCTGCAACGATGGCTCGGAATCGCTGGCTTTGGCCCTTCGGGTGGTTCGTAAAGCGGCCTTCCGGCTGTGTTGAACTGGCTTGACGTAGAATAACTACGCGCTGCGCCAGCTAACGCTAAAACATCAACAGCCCCTAGGTAAATATGAATTCGAATAAAGGTAGTTGCTTTTTTCAGGTCACGCCGTTTGCATTTTTATAAAGGTCGTATTTTCCACGGTGCCGCTTTGTTATGTACTGTTGTACCGTTACGACAGTACATGGTTTGAGAAGTTGTGCGTGACGCATGGAATCTGAATTCTGGACACAGGTGTTGACCCTGCTTGAGCAGCAGGAAGATCAGGGCGCTCTTCGGGACGTTATGAATGTTTTGCTGACCCCTGAAGAGCGGGAATCCATAGGATCGAGGCTTGCCATTATGAGGGCGCTGATTGCCGGGGAGGAGTCCCAGAGGGAGATAGCCGCCCGGGTGGAGGTCAGCATCGCCAAAGTGACCCGTTGTTCCAATTATCTCAAAAGGCTCTCGGAAGCGGATAAGGCCCTGATTGAACAGGATGCCGTTTACCGGTGATGGAGTGCCGCGTGCCGATGAAGAGCCGTGTGACGGGTTCTGTTAGCAGAGCCTGATGACCCGATAGAAAAAATCCCACAGGAAATCAATGTCTGAAGCAGTAATTGCCTCTGGATCCAGTACTGGAACCCTTCAAGCAGAGGCCAGACCAGGAAGTGTATTAGGGGGGACGGTGATTGTCGCCGGAACCGCAATTGGAGCCGGGATGTTTTCCCTGCCGGTGGCCACCAGCGGAATGTGGTTTGGCTATTCCCTGTTGTTGATGCTCTTTGCCTGTTTTTGTATGTACAGTGCATCGCTGTATCTGCTTGAGGCCAACCTTCGCTTTCCTCTGGGTGCCAGTTTTGACTCCATTGCCCAGGGAACCATAGGCAGCCTGGGTCGCATTGTGAACGGCGCCTCGGTGGCTTTTCTCTGTTATATCCTGACCTATGCCTATATTTCCGGTGGCAGTTCTATCATCTCCTACTCATTGGCGGCAGTGGGTGGCGTTTCGCTGTCACAGCCCATGGCCAGCCTGGTGTTTGCTCTGGTGCTGGCTACCGTTGTAGTGGCAGGTACCCGGGCAGTGGACCGGGTGACAACGGTTCTGATCGGTGGGATGGTGATTACCTTCCTGGGCAGTATCAACGGATTGCTGGGCAATATTTCCACCGACAATCTGTTTCCACCACTTCAGTCTTCACAGACGCTTCCCTTCTCGCTGGGTGCCCTTGGCTTTCTGGCTGTCAGCTTTGGTATGCAGACTTCTGTGCCCAGTATTACCCGCTATCTGGGGAAAGATGAGCGGCGGGTGAGAATGGCCGTGTTTGCGGGTTCTGTTCTGGCTCTCTCTTTTTATGTGCTCTGGCAGCTGAGCATTTTTGGCAACCTGTCCCGGGATCAGTTTCCAGCCATCATTGCCTCAGGGGGGAATATTGGCAATGTCATGGCAGCCCTTTCCGGTAACGGGTTGAATGTGAACGCTTCATCCCTTCTGCAGCTGTTTTCCAACATGGCCGTAGCCAGTTCCTTCCTGGGAGTGGCGCTGTGTCTTTACGACTATATTGCCGACCTGTTTGGTTTCGGGAATGACTTTTTGGGGCGGGCGAAAACCGCGGCAGTGACTTTTATTCCGCCGACGCTGCTGGGGGTGTTGCTGCCGGATGGATTTATTACGGCGATTGGTTTTGCCGGTATGGTGATGGTGGTGTTCTGTATTCTGACGCCGGTGGTCATGGCCTGGGTGGGACGCAGGAAGGGTGATGGTACCGGCTACCGGGTGGCAGGCGGTGCGCCCCGGATGATTCTGGTGTTTGGCTTTGGTATTGCCGTGATGCTGCTGTCTGCCCTTGATCTTCTGGGTGTGTTGCCCAAGTTTGGTTAATTAAGTATTTTCCGGGTGGACGTTCCACCCGGCTCCCCTCCAGATGCAAAAAACCTGAAAAAAAATCCCCCAGTCTTTATAATTCCGCCCCAATCATTCTTTTTATCTGATGTTTGTCAGATGAACTTCTTTCAGGAGCAATCAGAAACACTATGGGTTTCAAATGCGGCATTGTCGGCCTGCCCAATGTGGGCAAATCCACTCTCTTTAATGCCTTGACCAAGGCAGGCATTGATGCGGAAAACTTCCCCTTCTGCACCATTGAGCCCAATGCCGGTATCGTGGCCATGCCTGACCCCCGGCTGGACAAACTGGCTGCTATTGTCAATCCGCAGCGGGTATTGCCCACCACCATGGAGTTTGTGGATATCGCGGGTCTGGTGGAAGGGGCTTCCAAAGGGGAAGGTCTGGGCAACAAGTTTCTGGCCAATATCCGGGAAACCGATGCCATTGCTCATGTGGTTCGCTGCTTTGTGAATGAAAACGTCATTCATGTGGCCAACAAGATCGATCCCCAGGCGGATATTGAAATCATCAATATGGAGCTGGTGCTCGCGGACCTGGAGAGTTGCGAGAAGCAGCTGCAAAGGGTAGCCCGTACCGCCAAGGGAGGAGACAAGGAAGCGGTGGCCCAGAAGGCGCTGCTGGAAAAAATTGTCCCCCACCTGGAGGCAGGCAAGCCCATTCGTTCACTGGAGATGAGTGACGACGAGCAGAAGCTGGCTAAAATGTTTCACTTGCTCACCACCAAGCCCACCCTGTACATAGCCAATGTCGATGAAGACGGTTTTGAGGGGAATGAGTACCTGGACAAGGTGCGTGAAATCGCCGCCAGTGAGGGGGCGGTGGTGGTGCCCGTCTGCAATAAGCTGGAATCCGAGATTGCCGAGCTGGACGATGAAGAGCGCGATGAGTTTCTTCAGGATCTGGGTATGGAGGAGCCGGGTCTGGACCGGGTTATTCGTGCGGGCTATGAATTGCTGGGGCTGCAAACGTATTTTACCGCCGGGGTCAAGGAAGTGCGGGCCTGGACGGTGAAAGTGGGGGCCACTGCTCCCCAGGCGGCTGGAGTGATTCATACGGACTTTGAGCGGGGCTTTATCCGTGCAGAAGTCACCAGTTACGATGACTTTGTCCAGTACAACGGTGAGCAGGGTGCCAAGGAGGCCGGGCGCCTCCGGGTGGAAGGAAAAGAGTACATCGTCAAGGACGGTGATGTGATGCACTTCCGCTTTAATGTCTGATTGGGGGGCTGAACCCTCATCTTTCGCCCCTCACCCCGTCCCTCTCCCAAAGGGAGAGGGAGAAATAAAGTGCCACCTTCTCCCCTGGAAGAAAGCTGGGGGAGCGCCATTCTCCCCCTCTCCCCCTGGGAGAGGGTTGGGGTGAGGG
>NZ_JBLYZI010000032.1:0-51705 GCF_057680865.1 Endozoicomonas sp. Z74 | reverse complement strand
CCGGAAATACCTTGTGCATCACCGGCAATGGGTGAGGGCGGCAGAGTTTTATGGAGGACACCGATCTGCTCTGGGGACATCATGGGTATGGACTTCAGGATGTCTTGGAATTGCTGAGGTTTCATGGCTGGAACTCCACTTTACACGACAATTCTCATGCTCAGGGAGTATAGACCATGTTAGCAACATTTAATTTGAACAGCGCCATACAAACTCATCTTTTACAGCCAGGAGACAGGGCATGGATATTATTCAATTACCATGATCAACTTATCATAATTACATTTTCCCGCCATATGCCACTTTTCTCAAAAGAATCTAACTTGATTCAAATGTCTTTGTTTGGTCAACAGAACTTACTAGTTATAAATGAAAAACTTGAAGAAGTGATTAAACTGCTTATGGATAAGCTTGGTAACCCCGCTGCCACAGTTTGTTTTATATTGGTGAGTCATGGCTCAGGAATGGGCTCTAAAAAGGAATAACACCGAATCAAGCTCTGAAGCAACCAGCAATCCGTTTGAGACTGGTATAGCAAGCTGGCCGAAAACTCAGCCAGCTTCAAAAAACACCAATCAGAACATAATATGCCCAAACACAAAACCAGCGGCGACCGAGAAGCCAATGGCCATCAGGCCCGGTAGCATAAAGCTGTGGTTAAACACATACTTCCCGATGCGGGTGGTACCGGTGCTGTCAAAATCAATGGAGGCAATAATGGGCCCGTAGTTGGGCACGAAGAAGTAACCATTGACCGCCGGGAACATGGCAATCAGGTAAGCGGGAGGAAGCCCCAGGGCAACTCCCAGAGGCATCAGGGTACGGGTAGTCGCGCCCTGGCTGTTGACCATCACGGACAGGATAAACAGGGCAACAGCAAAAGCCCAAGGCGCCGCATGCACCATATCGGAAATATTGCTTTTCAACAGGACACCATGGGCACTGAAGAAGGTATCCCCCAGCCAGGCAATCCCGAAAATAGCAATAATGGCCCGCATACCGGCAGTGAACACATCGCCACGGCTGGCAGCCGCCACGTCAGCCTTACCCAGCCAAACAATAAAGGCCGCCACCGACAGCATAATGATCTCTATGGTGTGCGCCATCGCCATGGCTTTACCATTAAACTCCGGACGCAGGGACGGAATGGCCCCCATCAGCACCACCATCAACGCACCCATCAGGAACAGCATCACCGAGATTTTAGCGCCGGGCTTCAGGACGTCTTTGGAAACCGTATTGGTGGCTTCCATCTTTTTTCGGAACTCTGGGTCCTGCATCCGTCGCTGAAACTCCGGATCATCCTTCAGCTCTTTACCCATTTTGTTGGTAAGAACGGCGGCAAGAAACAGGCCCACCACCGTTGCCGGAATGGTCGTCCCCAGAATCTGTCCAAGGGTCACTTCATACCGGGTGGTCAGAATCGCCAGCATGGCCACGGTTGCAGCTGCAATGGGACTGGCAACAATGCCAACCTGGGAGGCGATGACCGCCATGGACAAGGGGCGCTCCGGGCGCACTCCGGTGCGGCGTGCCACTTCAGCAATCACCGGCAGAACCGAATAAGCCACATGGCCCGTACCGGCAAACATCGTAAAGGTGTAAGTCACCGCCGGGGCAATAAAAGTAATTCTTTTAGGGTTACGGCGCAGAATTTTTTCAGCAATCTGGACCAGATAATCCAGGCCACCCGCGGCCTGCATACAGGCCGCCGCAGAGACTACTGCCAGAATCATCAACATCACATCAATGGGGGGGTGGGTCGGCTGGAGCTCAAACACAAAACTCAGAATAGCCAGACCAACGCCCCCCATCAGGCCAAGGCCAATACCCCCTATTCGGGCACCCACCAATATACACAGAATAACAACGGCCAGTTGCAACCAGATCATGCAAGCTCCAGAAAAATAAACGTCAATAGGCAGCCCAGTCCCTGACCTGTTTTCTGGAAAACAACTCTTTAAAAGCACCAGGAAAGCAGACCATCAGGGAAAGGGCTATCAGAAAGGAAAACGGTGGAATTTTAATCAGACCGAAACAGCAGAAAATTGACTTACAGCAAGTTTTTCCGGATTGGAGAAGAAACCCGGTGGTTTTTCATTGACCGGGCATTCTCAGCTTTTGATTGATCAAACCGGTGAATCAATATCCACAAATTCATGCTCAATACCGGTTTCCCGGGCAAGCCACTGGGCCAGGGCCTGAACACCGTAACGTTCCGTGGCATGGTGCCCGGCACTGAGATAATGGATGCCGTTTTCCCGGGCAAAATGCACGGTGGATTCAGAGATCTCACCACTGACAAACGCATCAACACCCAGCGCCAGAGCCTGATCAATCATGCTTTGCGCTGCTCCCGTACACCAGGCCAGGGTTTTAATTTCATGGTCCCCACCGGCAATGGTCAGGGGGGGGCGACCAAGCTCACTTCCCAGAGCCTCCCCCAACTCCGCCAGGCTCAGGGCACTGTCCGTTTTCCCCCAGTTACCCACTGGTAACCGGGCTGCCGGATCAAGACCACCGCATACCTGCCACCCCATCCTTCGGGCGAGTTCAGCATTGTTGCCCAGGGTCGGATGGGCATCCAGGGGCAAATGGTAAGCAATCAGGCTGATTTCATTTTCCAGTAAAGCCTGAATCCTTCGCCGCTTCATACCGGTTATAACGGCTTCCTCACCACGCCAGAAATAACCGTGATGAACCAGAATCGCATCGGCATTTAATTCAATGGCTCGGTCAATCAGGGCCTGACAGGCCGTCACTCCGGTTACGATTTTTTCCACTTTGGTATCAGGGCCGGAACTTGCCTCCACCTGCAGACCATTGGGGCAATAATCCTTAAATAATTCAGGCTTCAGTTCCTGATCCAGTAACGCCACCAGTTCTTTGATTCCCAGAGCCACAGGTTCTCACCTCCCGGTGATCAAGGTATAGTAAAAGAGATCCCGTTATTATAAGCATCCACACCACTCCAGTCTCTTTATGCTTTTTATAACAAGAGCCAGGCTCAACCCATGAACAGACCACCAGGCAAAGGCACTCAATGAAAAAACTCCTGAAGTCGATCGGACTGTCCATCCTGTTTGGCTTGCTGGCCGGGCTGCTCATTATCCTGATCAAGCCTGAATACGCCGGAGTGTCTGAGAAAAGCCGGAATAAAGCCGTTGAAAAAGCAGGCAGGCTGTTCAACCTCAGTGGCCAGGTTTCCTACAGCGATGCTGTTAAAAGAGCGGCCCCCGCAGTGGTCAGTATTTCCGCCAAACCCCTGACCCAGCGAAGCGACAGCCACCTCTCCCTGCCCCAGAGAACCAGCAGTAAAACCCCTCAGGGCTCCGGGGTGATTGTGGGGCCGGAAGGTTACATCCTGACCAACAATCATGTGATTCAGGGAGCTGACCGGCTGATGATCGCCCTGCGTGATGGCCGCGAGGTCAAAGCCACCATCATCGGCACCGATCCGGAAACCGACCTGGCCGTGTTGAAGATCAATCTCAAAAACCTGCCTTATCTGGATCTGGTAGATTCCAGCAAAGCCGAGATCGGGGATGTTGTCCTGGCCATTGGCAATCCATTCGGTCTTGGACAAACGGTCACCATGGGCATTATCAGCGCCACCGGGCGTAATGACCTGCAGCTGAATACCTACGAAGATTTTATCCAGACCGATGCCGCCATTAACATAGGCAACTCCGGCGGTGCCCTGGTCAACGCTTATGGAGACCTGATTGGTATCAGTACATTGTTGTATTCACGGGGCGGAGGCAATGAGGGAGTAGGATTTGTGATTCCTTCAAATATGGCCCGCTTTGTCATGGACTCCATTATCAAGTACGGCCGGGTCATCCGCGGCTGGCTAGGTATAGAGTCCCAGCCCCTCAGTTCAGCACTGGCTGAAGCCTATGGCGTCAGTACCCGGGTCGGCATTCTGATCTCCGGCGTTTATGAAGGGGGCCCGGCAGATAAAGCGGGATTAAAAAGGGGGGATATACTCACAGGCATCAATGGCCAGAGTACCAGTGACGGCCGCAAAGTAATGAATATGGTGGCCAGAATAACTCCCGGTCAGACCATGACCATGCAGGTGCTCAGAAACGGCAGCCCCATTGAACTGACCGCCCAAACCACTACCCGACCAAAGATTGTGAATTAAAAAAACCGGGATTAAATCCCGGCTTGCAACACTACACTGGTTTTTCAGAAGTAAAAAACAGGCTGCTTGACAGCCTGCCTATTGCCTTTACAAAGAGTAAGGAATCACCATCATCAGCTTGATGTCGTTTTCATCCTGGAAGCCATTTTTAAACTCCTTACTCCAGCTGTCCAGGCCTGAGCGGTTGTTGTATTTCGTCATATGGGCAGTAATGCGGGTACCTTTCCAGTCTCCACTCTGGAAGGTATATCCCACATCCAGGTTGAATGCCTCTTCTTTCAACTCAGCATTGGGATTCGTCACTCCAGCATCAGACGAAGGTTTGCCACCCCAGCCATATACGTAAGATGCCCCCACATTCCAGCCGGGCTTGCCCAGATCAGCCAGGTCACGCCAAACACCGGCAAACACGGCTTTTTCCCCATCGTGGTTCCAGTCTGAACGAGCATCCCACCAAATATCATAGGCTCCGTTAGAAGAACCATAAGGGCCAGTCACCCGATACACAAAATAGCCCACTTCACCCGGCGCTTTGGTCACTGTTGATTCCGCACGGAATGTATAAGCGCCTTTTTTGAACGAAGCAGTCAATGCCTGCTGCCAGGCATTGCCGTCGTAAATATCGTAATCACCACCGTCTTTAGCGCCGTAATACTGGTAGCTCAAATCGAGCTGTCCATTCATCACGTCAAAGCCATGCTTCACCTTAAAGTGATAGGTATCAATGTAATCCTTTGACTGAGAGAAGGCAGCATCAAGCTTCAGACCATTGTCGAAGGTATACACAGCTCCAATGGAGTGCACATAATCAATTTCCTTGTCACGAGCTTCATCCCCTGCACCACCAATATTGGCGTCCGGGCTCTTGGTACGAAAACTGTATGTATCCTGGAACCAGGGGGCCTTGTATTCATCAGCCCACATGTAAGCGACACTCAAGTTTCCAAAGTCTGCACCGGCCTGTGCGCCACGATATGTGCCCGGCAGAAAGCTCCAGTTCACTCCAAGGCCTCCAGGGCCGGAAGGCTGGATATAACCAGCACGAGCCCAGGCATTGGCAATCTTGAACTTCAAAGCCGCTTTGTAAATGCTGCCACCGTTATCGGCCTGGTCATTGGCCCAGTTTGGATCATAGGGATTATCCCATGGGAAGAAGTTCATTTCATGATCAACCCCGGCATTCTGCCGCAAGTCTGCAGATGCAAAAGCACCAAAATCAACACCAAAGAAACCATTAAGATAACCTGAGCTGACATCAACATTGGTCTGTACTGAAGTATGGTCAAGGTTTTTAACCATCTTGCCATCGGTAACACTATACCGGTCACGCTTACGGGAAATACCGTAGATACCTCCGGTAATCGTGGCATCATCAAAAAAAGCATTCCCGGTACTTTCTGCTGCGGTGTACATGGAATCATCTGTTGTATCAACAGCAAAAGCAGTTGAACTGACTGTAGCCGCAAGGACAGCTGTCGCCAGTATGGATCTCTTGAACATACCTACTCCCCATTACTCTCAAGTGGTCACTTTCTTCTTTTCAGGTGAAGAATGATTCAGCAAAGAAAAGCCGGTTGGCTGGCCTTTCATCCGTTTTAATCAGTGTGATCAACCGGTCAGAAAACCGTGTTTTTTGTCAACGCTTTGTATTCTATGTTTGCGTTTTTAAAAATGTAACCGGTTTCCGTAACCGGTTACAAGATTTTTCTACGTAAATTGTCATGGATCAAAATCCTGATAATTTTTCTGGAATCAACTTCAGATTCAATCTCGAATATTGACAGGAATCATGGAAATTATGCTCTCAACCATCTCAGAAAAGGGCGATTTTCTTAGAAGTCACTCAAACCTGCCGACCACTTTTGGCTTTACTGCTCCAACCTCCAGTATCCACAGGGGTTAGCAGTAACCTGCACATCCAGAACAGGTTCCGAATTCTACAAATGTAACCGGTTACAGAAACCGGTTGCCATTCACCTTCGGATTATGATTTCATTGACGGTGTTTTGAGAGCATTGAGAATTCCACGGCCAGGCTCCAGCTCAACCCAGATCCTGAAAGTATCTGCAGGGTGGAACTGGAGCAGTGCGATTGAACCGGTTAAGGCGGAATAACGGAGCCAGACACATGAAAAAGATATTTCTCTGCTGCAGCGCAGGCATGTCCACCAGCATGCTGGTAAAAAAAATGGAACAGGCTGCCACTGAACGTGACCTTGAAGTGGAAATCGCGGCCGTCCCCATGGCGGAGTTTGATGACGCTATTGAACAGTACGACGTCTGCCTTCTTGGACCCCAGGTGAAATTCAAGCTGGCGGACTTTCAGAAGCAAGCCGCAGAACTGAACAAACAGGTGGCCGCCATTGACCCAATGGCCTACGGCATGATGAAAGGCGGCCAGGTCCTTGACCAGGCCCTGGCCCTGCTGGACAGCGAATAAAAACAGCAGCAGATAAAAACAACTGCATCGAATGGGGGTTAACCATGAAACTGTATGACCAGTTAATACAATTCGTAGAACAGACGCTGGGGCCCATCGCAGGCAAGCTCGGCTCTCAGCGACACATAACAGCCCTGCGTGACGGCTTCCTGGTGGCAATGCCATTTATCATTGTCGGCAGCTTTATCCTTATTTTTGCCAACCCTCCGTTCGCAGCAGACACCACTAACGCCTTCGGACGTCTATGGCTGGACTTTGTTGCCGAACACCGGCCTACCATTGTCATGCCATGGACCATGAGCATGGGCATCATGTCCCTGTTCATCACCATGGGGGTTGCCTACAGCCTGGCCCGCTCCTACAAAATGGACCCCATTGGGGCTGCCGCACTGTCCGCCATGTCATTCCTGCTGGTCGCCGCTCCTGAAAAGGGCTGGGCACTGCCCCTGAACCACTTCGGCGGCACCGGGATTTTCACTGCGCTTCTGGTCGCCTATTACTCTGTAGAACTGACCCGGCTGTTGCGGAAATACAACATCACCATTCGCATGCCAGAGCAGGTTCCCCCTGCCATTGCCGCCTCGTTTGCCCTGCTGATTCCAGTCCTGGCCATCTTCCTGACCCTGTATCCCGTCAGCCTGTATATCCAGACCAGCTTTGAAATGCAGATTCCTGAAGCGGTAATGACCCTGTTCAAACCTCTGGTCTCTGCCTCCAATAGCCTGCCTGCGATTCTCGGCGCCATCCTGCTGAGCCAACTGCTGTGGTTTGCCGGAATCCACGGTGCCAACATCGTTGTTGGTATCATGTCGCCTATTTTCCTGGCCAATATCGGCGCCAATGCCGCCGCCTATGCCGCTGGAGAGCCTGTACCCAACTTGTTCACCCAGCCTTTCTGGGACTTCTACATCTTTATTGGCGGAGCCGGTGCAACCCTGGCCCTGGTCGCCCTGATGAGCTTCAGTCGTGCCACTCACCTGCGTAGCGTCGGCCGTATGAGCTTCCTGCCCGGAGTCTTCCAGATCAACGAGCCGGTCATGTTCGGAGCCCCGGTGGTAATGAACGCCACACTGTTCATTCCCTTTGTGTTCGTGCCCATGATCAACGCCATCATTGCCTACTTTGCCGTCAGCACTGGCATTGTCGCCAAAGCCATTGCCGTGACACCATGGACCACTCCCGCCCTGATCGGCTCTGCCTGGGGTTCTGGCTGGGCACTGAGCGCCACCATTCTGACCGCACTGCTGATCGTGCTCGATATCCTGCTGTACTACCCCTTCTTCAAGGTGTTTGAAAAGCAAATTCTGGCCGAAGAAAAAGCCAACCTGTCCAGTACCAGCAATGCTGCAGCCGGCAAACCAGCCACTGCCTGAACAAAAAAGAAAAACATCACCACCTGCCTGAGAGCCTTCTCACAGGCGGGTGCCTGAAAACCCCGTTTTGGAGATAATGATGGATATTGAAAGCGTCACCATGGAGCTGATCGTTAAATCCGGTGAAGCCAAAAGCCTCGCCTTTGAGGCACTGGCCCATGCGCGCAACGGTGAGTTCGATAAATCAGAAGAGTCCCTGGCCGCCTCCAGGGAGGCAGGAAGGCTGGCCCACAAAATACAGACAGCTCTGATTGCTGCCGATGGCCAGGGCAGGGTACCACTGTCACTGGTGATGGTTCACGCCCAGGATCACCTGATGAATTCCATGCTGGCCCAGGATCTGGTTGAAGAGATGGTTCGTCTCTATCAACGCCTTGACTGAACAATTATTCTGCGGACACTGAACGTACAGCTGCGCGACATCACCAGTACGCAAAGACCGGGATTAGGAGAGACAACAATGGCAAGCATAAAGGACGTAGCGGAACTGGCCGGTGTATCCAGAGCTACGGTATCCCGGGTTCTGAACAACACAGGCCAGATCCGGGAAGCAACCCGCACCCGGGTTCATGATGCCATGAAAAAGCTGAATTACCGGCCAAACCCTCTGGCCCGGTCACTGGCGACCTCCTCATCAAATACGGTTGGACTGGTAGTAACGTCTTATCGAGGCACCTTTTTTGCCGAGCTCATGGCCGAAGTCCAGGAAGAGATGGACCAACAGGGCAAGTTCCTGCTGGTAGGTCGTGGCAAACGATCAAGGGAGAGTGAACAGCAGGCTATCCAGCGATTCACCGACATGCGCTGCGACGGTCTTATTCTCCACGCCCGGAATTTGTATGACGAAGAACTGATCGAACTGTCTCACGGAGAAACACCCTTTATTCTTCTCGATCGAAAAGTCGATGGCCTTGAAGGGCGGTGCGTTGCTTTTGAACACGCAGAAGCCGGCAAAACCGCCGTTAACCACCTGATCAGTAATGGCCATCGAAAAATCGCCTGTCTGGCGGGCCCCAGGGAAAGGCTGACTGCCCGGCTCCGTTTCCAGGGTTATGAACAGGCCCTTCGGGATCATCATATTGAGGTGGACGAGTCTCTGGTAGCAGAAGCGGACTATGACCGGGAAGGAGGCTACCAGGCCATGAAGTCGGTGCTGGACCGTCACCCGGATATCACTGCCGTCTATTCCTGTAGTGAAGAGATGTGCGTGGGTGCCTTTGACCTGTTCAGGGAGCGAGGCATGCGGGTTCCCAGCGACATATCCATTGTCAGTTTTGACAGTGTCAGCGTCTGCACCATGCTGACCCCCAAAGTAACCACCGTTCACTTCCCCATCAAAGAAATGGCAGCAGAAGCCTCACAGGCACTGTCTGCACTGATGAATGACACGCCTTTACCGGTACTGAAACGGTTTCAACCAGAATTACGACAACGGGAGTCTGTTCGCAAACTGTGATCCACACCATCCAGTTCAGCGACGACAGGTCTGCCTCCCAGGAAGCAAACATGAAAAATCTCAAACTGACGATTATTGGCGGTGGCAGTAGCTACACACCGGAGCTGGTTGACGGCATGATCCGCCGTGTCAGTGAGCTGCCAGTCACCGAACTGTGTCTGGTAGATATAGAAGACGGCCGGAAAAAACTCGATATTATCGCCGAACTCAGCCAGCGAATGATTGACAAGGCAGGCCTGGACATCAAAGTTACCGCCACCCTGGACCGCCGCGAAGGCATCCGGGGAGCCCGGTTCGTGATGTCACAGTTCCGTGTTGGCGGACTCGCCGCACGGGCCAGAGACGAGCGAATCCCCCTCCGGTACAACGTTATCGGCCAGGAAACCACTGGCCCCGGAGGCTTTGCCAAAGCCCTGAGAACCATTCCGGTTATATTAGACATTTGTCGTGATATTGAAGAACTGGCGCCGGACGCCTGGCTGATCAACTTCACCAACCCTGCAGGAATGGTGACTGAAGCCGTCATCAAGCACACCAACGTCAAGGTTATGGGGCTGTGTAATGTGCCTATCAATATGCATTACTCCATTGCCCGGATGCTGGGCGTTAAACCCGAAGAAGCGTCCCTGGAATTTGCAGGCCTCAACCATATGGTCTGGGTGCACAAAGTGTCGGTTAAAGGAATCAATAAAACCGAAGAAGTTTTGAGGCTACTGGGCGATGGCGCCAGCCTCAATATGAACAACATCACAGAAGAGCCCTGGGATAAAGCCTTCCTGAAAGCGCTGGGAGTCATTCCCTGCCCTTACCATCGCTATTTCTATCTGAAAGAGGCCATGCTGGCAGACGAGCTGAAAGCGGCTGAGTCCGGAGGTACCCGGGCTGAACAGGTCATGAAGACAGAAGAAGAGCTGTTCACCCTGTATGCGGACCCGACACTGGATCACAAACCCAGCCAGCTGGAAAAGCGAGGTGGGGCTTATTACTCGGAAGTGTCACTGGACCTGGTGGATGCGATCTGGAACAACCGGAAAGCGATCAATGTCGTTAATACGCGCAACAACGGAGCTATCAGCAACCTTCCTGATGATGCTGTGGTCGAAATCAATGCGGTAGTGGATGCGGACGGAGCTCATGCGGTCTCCTTTGGCGCCATGCCCACCCACCTGAATGGGCTGCTGCAACCGGTCAAGGCCTATGAAACCCTGGCCATTGATGCGGCCGTGTATGGCGACTATGACAAGGCTCTGTCCGCCATGGCGCTGAATCCACTGGTACCGGATATGGCCACCGGTAAAAAGATTCTGGATGATATTCTGGCTGAAAACCGCGAATATCTGCCCCAGTTTGCTCAATAACCCTACCCAGGAGCCGGGGGAGCAATCCCCCTGCCAAACCCATGAAACTGATTGTCAATGCCGATGACTTTGGCCTGACCCGGGGGGTTAACCTGGGCATTATTGAAGCTTTCCAGCAGGGCATCGTGCGTTCCACCACACTGATGATGGGTATGCCCGCCGTTGAACATGCGGCCCATTTAGCCCTCCAGAACCCCAGCCTCAAAGTAGGGGTTCACCTGCGTCTGACCACTGGACGACCAATGGCGGATAATGTCGGCTCTCTTATGGCTGACAGCTCTCTCATGGATAAAACAGGGATCGGCAAAAAGGGCCAGCTGCAACCCCAGGGCCAGTTCTGGGATAACCAGACCATGAACCCTGATCATATTGAAAAGGAGCTTCGAACCCAGATCGAACACTTCCTGAAACTGGGCATTCCCCTGAGTCACCTGGATGGTCATCACCACTGCCATCGCCATCCCCAGGTTGCGACCATAGCAGCCCGGCTGGCTGCAGAATACCAGGTGCCTCTGCGCCCGGCTCAGGAGTCGACCCTTTACCGGAATACAACACTGGGCTTTTCCGACGAGTTTTACGGGAACAATCTGACAACGGAAACTTTTTTAAGCATTGTTAAACAGCAGCTGAGCCACGTTCAGGTACTGGAAATGATGGCCCACCCGGCACTTGTGGATGAGCCACTGCTGAAAGCCAGCGGCTATGCCATTCCCAGAACCCGGGAGCTGGCCATTTTAACAGATCCTTCTCTTTCACAAGCCCTGTCCGACATGGGCGTTTCCATCACTGACTACAGCTGCCTCCAGGAGATATGATTGATGCCTCAACAGGAAATAGTCTCCAACAATGAACCTTCCCCGCTGCTTCTGGGAGCAGACGGAGGTGGTACATCCTGTCGCGCCAGAATCACTGACCTTCAGGGGAATTGCCTGGGAGAAGGTTTTTCCGGCAGCGCCAATCCCCGTGTCGGGCTGGATGCAGCCTGCAGCGCCATCATGGAAGCCACTCGAGAAGCCATGGACAAGGCTGGCTTGAGTAAAAACGACTTTGGCAGGATGTATGCCGGACTGGGTCTGGCTGGGGTCAATCAGCAGAAAGAGAGAGAACTGGTATTAAGCTGGAACTTTCCTTTTGCTGGCATCTATCTGGAAACCGACGCCTATGCCGCCTGCATGGGGGCTTTTAATGGTGAGGACGGAGCCATCCTTATTCTGGGAACCGGATCCTGTGGCGCCAGTCTGATTCAAGGAGAAATGAAAACCCTGGGGGGCTGGGGATTTCCGATTTCAGATCATGGCAGCGGTGCCAGCCTGGGCCTGGCTCTGATTCGTTATGCCCTGCTGGCCCATGAAAGCATGAAACCCGAAACAGCCCTGAGCAAAGCCGCCATGGCTCGCTTTGAGAACAACCCGGAAAAGGCCGTCGCCTGGCTGGACAGTGCTCTGCCAAGAGACTTTGGTGCTCTGGCCCCCCTGGTGATTGAACACCTGGAAAGTCAGGATACACTGGCTCTGGAGTTGATTACGGAAATCGCAGAAGACGCCGCCATGATGATCAGAACGCTGCACCGTCGCGGAGCTGAACAATGCGCACTGGTGGGTGGCCTGAGCCAATATGTGATGCCATGGCTGCCCGAAGACGTTACCTCCATTGCCTGTCAGCCCAAAGGCGATGCCATGCACGGTGCCCTGCTGATGGCGTCCAGGTTATGTAACCGTTGATATAATTGGCTGAAAGCCTTGCTTCAGTTCTCTGAAGAAAAGTATCGGACACAATCACAACTTCAGAAAACCCGTAGAGAGCCCCACAACATGGGGCTCTGTGCGATCAACGCACCATATGCAGGAAGTGCATATGCTTTTCATACTGGTCAATAATATCCCCGATCACCTGCTCACGGGTGTACCCCATAATGTCGTAGTCCTGTCCCCCTTCCCGGAGAAACACCTCGGCCCGAAAGTACTTCCTTTCCTCCTCATCTTCTTCATCCATCATAAAGCTGGGTTGAAGATAGGCACGGGGCGTCACCCGGTAAACAAAGTCATGCTCGTCACCATGACGCACTTCCAGGGACGGGATATGATTGGACGGATTCACGGAAATATCGCTCTCAACCCCCTGTTTCTCAAGCTCCTCCTGCACCGACTCCATGGCAGGAAGCACCGAGTCATCAATAAACCGGTTGACGTGTTTCCGGCGGGGAAAGTGAACCAGGTTGGCGAGACGGGTCTGCCAAGGAATGGTCTTTCGACCCACCTTGGGCGTCAATGTGGTCTGGGCCAAGCTCTCCTTTTTGGTGGCATCCACCGCCAGGGCTCTTAACAGCCCGTAGGCCGCAACCAGCAATACCAGGGTAAATGGCAGCGCTGTGGCAATGGTGACCGCCTGAAGCGCCTTGAGACCTCCCATCAACATCAGGACCAGCGCTACCACACCAATCAGGCAGGACCAGAACACTCTCTGCCAGGCTGGCGCCTTGGTGTCTCCACCGGAGGCCAGCATATCAATCACCATGGCACTGGAATCAGCCGTAGTGACAAAGAAAACCACCACCATCACAATGGCAATAAACGACAGAAACCCGGACATGGGAAAGTATTCAAGAAACTTGAACAGCGCCAGCGACACATCCTGCTGCACCACCCCGGCCAGCTCCGTAGCCCCATGATTCATGATCAGGTCAATGGAGGTATTGCCAAAAACGGTCATCCAGAGAAAGGTCAGGATAACCGGCACCAGCAGTACGCCGCATACGAACTCCCGAATCGTCCGTCCTCTGGAAATACGGGCAATGAACATCCCCACAAAGGGCGATACCGATAACCACCAGGCCCAGTAAAACAGGGTCCAGCCCCCGAGCCAGTCATTGGGCTCATAGGCGTAGAGATTAAAGGTCTTGTTGACGATGTCCGACAGATAACCGCCGGTATTCTGAATGAACATCTGCAACAACAATACCGTAGGACCAAGCAGTACGACCAACCCCAGTAGAAGCCCAGCCATCAGAAGGTTCACTTCTGAAAGCACACGGATCCCCTTGTCCAGACCAGAAGCCACCGATACTGTTGCCAACCCCGAAATACCAATGATCAGATAGACCTGAACAGTTGTACTCACTTCAACATCAAACAGGTAGTTCAGACCGGAATTCACCTGGAGAACCCCAAATCCCATGGTCGTAGCTACACCAAGCACGGTACCAAGTATCGCAAAAATATCGATACAATGACCGACCGCTCCGTAAATCCGCTCCCCCATCAGGGGGTACAAAGCCGAACGAAGCGTCAGTGGCAAGCCGTGCCGGTAACAGAAGAACGCCAGAATCAGGGCCACAATGGCATAGATAGCCCAGGCATGAAGCCCCCAGTGAAAAAAGGTGATGCCCAGAGCGTTCCTGGCCGCGTCAATAGTGCCCGCCTGTCCTACCGGAGGCTCCAGGAAGTGCATGACGGGTTCGCCCACCCCAAAAAAAATCAGACCAATCCCCATACCCGCAGAAAAGAGCATGGCAAACCAGGAGCCAAAATTGTAGTCCGGTTCGGAGTGGTCAAGCCCCAGCTTGATGTCCCCGTAGCGGGAAAAACCGAGAAATACCACAAGAAGAAAAATAATCGCCACCGCCGTCACGTAAAACCAGCTGGCATTGGCCATTATGCTGGCCTGCAGGTGACCAAAGCGGACATCCGCATCCCTGGGAAAAACCGTGGTGTATCCCACCATAAGGAACAGAATCAGAGCTGATCCCCAGAAGACGGGAGGGTTGAGAGAGTACTTGGGTAAAAAAGAAGAGGACAATCTTGAAGACGTCATTTCAGACATGTGCAGGAAGCCCCTGTAGAAGTGGATACAACATAAACCATTCTCAGGCAACTGAAGACATTAAATATTACACCTATAAAGATTAGACATCAAATCATCCATTGTATTCTCCGGCACTTTGTGGCAAAAAGCGTCATGTACGGCACCCCTTTATGATGTACGCGAACATAAGCCTTCCGGCACCTCAATAATTGCAGCAGTGAAGTGTAATGACAGAGACTCCTTACTGGAACGATGTTCTGGTTTCCCTCCGACAGATTATCCGCGCCACGGATTTACACTCAAAACGAATGACCAAGGTTTGTGGCCTCACCATTCCTCAGGTCATGGTTCTGAGAGCCATTGAGCAGCTGGGTGATGTCACGGTACGCCGGGTGGCCCAGAATGTCTCCCTGAGTCAGGCAACAGTCACCACCATCCTCAACCGACTGGAAAGCCGCCAGCTCATTGAGCGGGTTCGAAGCTCCCTGGATAAGCGCATCGTCAATGCCCGACTGACAGAAGCAGGCAGAACGGTTCTTGCCGACGCCCCCCCCCTGCTTCATGAAAAATTCATTGATCGTTTTGACGCTTTGGAAGACTGGGAAAAAACCCAACTTCTGTCGGCATTGCAGCGGGTCGCCAATATGATGGATGCAGAGACCATAGACGCAGCCCCGGTTCTGGATATCGAGGCCATTGTCTCCTAGCCGTTTGAAAAAAAGGACTTTAAAGCGGTGAGCAGTCGTTTATAACCATTAGTTAGTTTGATGTCTAATGATTAGTTCTGTAATCTATGGAAAAAATAACAAGCCATAGATTGAACAAATACATGAACACCCCTCTTCTGAAAAAGCCCCTGAAAAAACTGCAGATAGCCTCCTCCGCCCTTTTCATCACACTTGCTTCCGGATCACTTCATGCCAGTGAAGGCTGTGGCAAAGTGACCATTGCTGACATGAACTGGAACTCAGCCACGGTCATTGCCCATATTGACCAGTTCATTCTGAATCACGGCTTTGGCTGTAAGGCAGAGCTCGTGCCCGGCGATACGATGCCCACCGGAACCTCAATGGTTGAAAAAGGAGAGCCTGATATCGCACCGGAACTCTGGAGTAACTCCATGAAAGCGGCACTGGACAAAGGGGTTGAGGAAAAACGGCTCCGGTATGCCGGCAAGGCCCTGATTGACGGAGGGGAAGAAGGCTTCTGGATACCGAAATACCTGGTGGACAAAGACCCCTCCCTGGCCACCATTGAGGGCATTCGCAAACAGGCCCGCCTGTTCAAACACCCTGAAAACCCGGACCTCAGCGCTTTCTATGGTTGTCCCGCAGGCTGGAACTGCCAGACCACCTCCGGCAACCTGTTTACGGCACTGAAACTGGAAGAGGCAGGCTTTGAGCTGCTTGATCCGGGCTCCGGTGCCGGCCTGGCAGGAGCCCTGGTTTGGCTACTACTGGGCACCCACCGCCATCCTGGGCAAGTATGAGATGGTGAAGGTGGACTTTGGTAGCGGGGTCGACCCAAAAGAGTATGTGAACTGCACCACCCAGAGCGACTGTCTTTCCCCGAAAGTGACCATGTACCCACCGTCGCCTGTACATACAGTCACCACTGAACAGTTTGCCACAGATGCTCCGGCAGCCTATGACTACCTCCAGAAACGATCATTAACCAACGCCGACCTGAACCGCCTGCTGGCCTGGATGGAAGACAACCAGGCGGACGGTGAAATCGCCATGGAATACTTTCTGAAAAACCACCGGGATCTGTGGCAGGGATGGCTCACCAGTGATGTATCGGAAAAAGTCGAAAAAGCCCTGAAAAGGCTTTGATTGAATCCCACGGTGCGTGTCGGTTGTACAATAAAAGGTTATACCATGTCAGATAAACCCTGGCTTACGGAATTCCCCCAGATGGAACGGGGCGATCTCGTGGCGATCCGAAAGACTCTGGACAGCGCCTATCGGAACTTCTCAAGGGAGCATGGTGATACCATTGAAGCCCTTTTTGACCCACTTCTGGAGTTTCTGGTCTGGTTTGAACAGCTGCTTCTTCAGTCCCCCTGGTGGCTGGTTCTGGGCTGCCTGACCATGCTCGTCTATGGTGCCAGCCGCTCCTGGAAGCTGGCAGGCGCCGTGGTGGTCACCCTGCTGGCCATTGGTTATTTTGGCATGTGGGACAACACCATGCGCACCTTGAGCATGATCACGGTGTGCACGCTGCTGGCGATTTTGATGGGAATTCCCATTGGCATTGCCATGGCCCGATCTGACAGAGTTCAAAGCATCGTCACCCCGATACTGGATGTCATGCAGACCATGCCCGCCTTTGTGTACCTGATTCCCGTGGTGATGCTGCTGGGGATTGGCAAAATCCCGGGGCTGATTGCGGTCATCATTTACGCCATTCCCCCGGTTATCCGGCTGACCAACCTTGGCATCCGTCTGGTGGACAAAGAGGTTCTGGAAGCCGCAACAGCCTACGGAGCAAGCCCTGCACAGAGACTGTTTGGGGTTCAGCTGCCCCTGGCCATGCCCACCATTATGGCCGGCATCAACCAGACCATTATGATGGCCCTGGCCATGGTGGTCATAGCCTCCATGATCGGGGTAAAAGGCCTGGGCCAGCCGGTACTGAAATCCATCACCAACCAGTATTTTACCTTGGGACTGTTGAACGGCCTGGCCATTGTCGCCCTGGCCATCATTTTTGACCGGGTTTCCCAGGCCTGGGCAAAGCGCACCCAGACCCACAGAGAGGGCATGGGCCATGCATAACAACCAGCAAATATCGGCACCTTTAATCGAAATAAAACAGCTCTACAAAGTCTTTGGCCCTAAACCAGAAACAGTGATGGAGCAGGTCCACCAGGGCATTGGCAAAGATGAGCTGCTGGAAAACACCGGCCACACCCTTGGCCTGAAGGACATCAGCCTCTCCATCAAGCGGGGGGAAATCTTTGTGATTATGGGGCTGTCCGGCTCTGGAAAATCCACACTGATTCGTCACTTTAACCGCCTGATTGACCCCACTGAAGGGCAGATTCTGGTGGATGGCATTGATGTCATGAAACTGAATCGAAAAGCCCTTGAGCAATTCAGACGACACAAGATGTCTATGGTATTCCAGCGTTTTGGGCTGATGCCCCATAAAACGGTTCTGGAGAACATTGGTTACGGGCTGGCCATTCAGCGCCAGAATAAAACCACCCGCCAGCAGAAAGCCATGGAGTGGCTGGAAACCGTTGGACTGAAAGGCTACCAGGACCAATACCCGTCCCAGTTATCCGGGGGACAGCAACAAAGGGTTGGACTGGCCAGAGCGCTGTGTACCGATGCCGATATACTGCTGATGGATGAAGCCTTTTCTGCCCTGGACCCACTGATCCGCAGCGAAATGCAGGATCAGCTGGTTGAACTTCAGAATAAACTGCACAAGACCATTGTCTTTATCACCCACGACCTGGATGAGGCGCTCCGGCTGGGGGACCGCATCGCCATTCTGAAAGATGGAGAACTGATCCAGCTGGGTCGGCCGGAAGACATACTGCTCCAACCCGCTAATGACTACGTGGAAGCCTTCGTAAAAGACGTTAACCGCGCCCGGGCACTCACCGTTGAAACTGTCATGAACCCACCCGCCTGTCGCATTACGGCAAAAACCATTGGCGGAGCACTGGAGCAAATGAAAAAGCTGCCTGAAGAGTATGGTTACTATGAAAACGAGCACGGTTATCAGGGCGTTCTTCTACAGGAAACCCTTGAAAAAGCCGTTCAGAGTAATGCTGAAGCCCCGCTGAACACCGATCTGGTGATCACCCTGGAGGCTATATCTCCCGACGCTCTTCTGGAAAGTGTGATTCCTGAAACACTGGAAACGGAATTTCACCTGCCCGTTGTGGATGAAGTAGGCAGCCTTCAGGGGGAGCTCAGTCGCAGTAATCTGGCAGAAGTGCTGGGTGAACCGGTAAGCCATCAGCCAGCCTGACACTTAATCAGGAGCATTCAGAAAAGTCACATCGCTGGTAGATTTCATTAACCGGGATCTCAATGGTGAGATCCCCCAGATCCACGACTTCCCCCTCTCCATAGACTTTAAAATGAATCAGCTCACCCTGTTTTGAATAGTTTCTTAACCTCTTGTAAAAATGTCAGGTGTCATCCGTGCCTGCCGCCCTTTTTATTCGATGCTTTTTATACGGTACCTTTTATTCGACACTTTTTATACGGTACTCCGCCGACCGGGCATGGGCCGTCAGCGACTCTCCCCGAGCCAGCACGGAAGCCACTTTCCCCATCTCTGACGCTCCCTGTTCAGAGAATTGAATCACCGAGGAACGCTTCTGAAAATCATATACCCCCAGTGGTGATGAAAAGCGCGCGGTTCCGGAGGTAGGCAGAACATGATTGGGACCGGCACAGTAATCTCCCAGCGCTTCTGCCGTATACCGCCCCATAAAAATAGCACCGGCATGGCGAATGTCCGAAAGACAGGCTTCCGGGTTTTCCACCGACAGTTCAAGATGTTCCGGGGCAATTCGGTTGGTCAGTTCACAGGCCGCCTTCAGGTCAGGCACGTGAATAAAGGCACCGCGATCATTGATAGAAGCAAGGATAATCGCCTTCCTTTCCATGGACGGCAGCAAACGGTTCATACTCTCCAGCACCCGGTCAAGAAACCCGGAATCCGGAGAAATCAAAATGGCCTGGGCATCTTCATCGTGTTCCGCCTGGGAAAACAGATCCATGGCCACCCAGTCGGGGTCACTCTGGCCGTCACAGACCACCAGAATCTCCGAGGGTCCAGCAATCATATCAATCCCCACCTGGCCAAACACTTCCCGCTTGGCGGTGGCCACATAGATGTTGCCCGGGCCAACAATCTTATCCACTTTGGGAATCGTTGCAGTTCCGTAGGCCAGCGCTGCAATTGCCTGGGCGCCCCCCACGGTGAACACCCGGTTAACACCGGCAACACAGGCCGCCGCCAACACCAGTTCATTCACCTCTCCATCCGGTGTGGGAACCACCATGACCACTTCAGGCACCCCGGCCACGGAAGCCGGTATCGCATTCATCAAAACAGAGGAAGGGTAAGCCGCCCGGCCACCGGGGACATAGAGCCCGACCCGGTCCATGGGACAGACCTGCTGGCCCAGCACCGTGCCATCCTCTTCCTGGTAGCGCCAGGATTCCTGCTTCTGATGCTCATGATAACTGCGGATTCTCTGTGCCGCCGCTTCAAGAGCATTGCGCTGCTCCCCTGGGATTCGACTCAAGGCTTGTTGAAGCCGTTCTTTTTCCAGCACCAGCTCAGACGCTGCTTTCATCTCCCGGCGGTCAAAGCGACAGGTGTATTCTATAAGAGCCTGATCCCCCCACTGCCGAACCTGCTCAATAATGGCTTTCACCTGTGTTTGAACATCGTCGTTTGAAACAGATTCCCAGGCCAGTAGCTGGTCAAGCTCAGAAGAAAACCCGGCACTGAGGTAGTCAAGCCTTTTGGGAGCCAATGTATCGCTCAGCCGTTTATCAAGAGTCATGCCCGCTCCTCCACCGCTCTGGACAGCTGGCTCAGCAACTGGCTGATTCGCTCATGTTTCACCTTCATGGAAGCTTTGTTAACCACCATTCTTGAGCTGATCTCAGTGATCAGATCCCGGGGTTCGAGGCCATTGGCTCTGAGGGTATTCCCCGTATCCACCACATCAATAATGATATCTGCCAGCCCCACCAGAGGGGCCAGCTCCATAGAGCCATACAGTTTGATAATATCCGCCTGAACGCCTTGGGAAGCGTAGTATTGCTTAGCAATATTGACAAACTTGGTAGCCACTTTCAGTCGGCCTCTGGGCGCTTGTGCCCCGGTCTTTCCCGCCGTCATCAACTTGCAGCGGGCAATATTCAGATCCAGCGGTTCATAAAGCTCCGGGGAACCATGCTCAAGAAGAACGTCTTTGCCGGCAACGCCCATATCCGCTGCCCCATACTCCACATAAGTCGGCACATCACTGGCCCGGACAATCAGAAGGTTCACGTGGGGATGGGTGGTCGGTATCACCAGTTTGCGGCTTTTGCCTGGGTCCTCGGCGGGTTCAATACCCGCTGCTTCAAGCAGGGGGAGGGTTTCTTTGAGGATGCGCCCCTTGGACAGCGCAATGGTGATCTGACTCGACATACTTCTCTCAGGCTTCCTTTTTGTTCTATGAAAAATTTGAAGTGAGCGGCCCTTCATAGCTGATGGCCCGCACATGGCTGACAGGAGAAAACCTGTAGTTTACACAAATGCCCAGGGCGAAAGAAAAATATTTTGCTTCCTTGAGCCCGGAATCAGGAAGCAGAGTTCTCTTAAATAAAACGACTATCAAGATGGAAAAGGCTGCCTCAGCCTCAAAGAGAACAGGACCCTCAGGCTCCGGCCATCAGAGCCAGTGCTTTTCTGAAAGACTCCCGATTGACATCCCGTGGTCTGGCGTCAACAACCGTCACCCCGCCGTTATGACCTTGGGCATTGCCAGCAGGCAAAGGCTGCCCCGCTCCCTTCGGATGGAGCCAGATCCCCTTGCTTTGATAGTCTTTCCAAAGCTCCAGAACACCTCCATACCAGAGCCCCACAGCGCCATTTTTGACGGCAGACAAACCGTTGGCCAGGTAGTCTGCCCAGTTACAGCGAGGGTCTGAAAGGTCACGTCCAAAATCCGCCGCATAAGCTGCTGACAACCCTTTCAGCAGCAAACCGAGCCCCCAGGGCATGGACAGGTAACCGGTATACCCGGAGAAAATACCCGCCATTTGCTTCAGGTAATCCTCAAACGGCAGATCATCACCGTTGGCAGCGACCTGGCTGAGCATATTCCGATGAAGACGAAAAACAGTCAGCAAATGCCTGGCATTGACGCTGCGAACCGCTTTCTCGTTCAGTTGGGCAATAAACTTCTTTTCCAACGGCTTCGGTAATACACCAGGGACAACCTTCTCCGGATAAAAATCAACCATCGATACATAGACTCTGGCCAACTGTTCTTCCATGGCCTCAATGTGTTCCTGGCATAGCCAGCACTGCTTGGCACCCAACAGTTCAAAGTCGGTGCCGATGGCCTTTGCTTTAACCAGCTGATCATTGAGCCTGTCCAGAGGAATAGAGGCAAGGATTGCCTTTCGCTCTTCGGGTGTTCCGGCCTGATCTGCCCGCTTAAGCAGCTCGTCCACCCCTTCAATCTCCCGCTCCCTGTGCCATGATCGCACCATATTTCTGAGAAACCATGGATCCATGGATTCAACCAGTGCTTTCCTTTTATCACCAGGAGGACAGGCCACAATCTGCTTCATTTTCATTTTCACGCCGGCCCAATTAAACGCAGCCACATCCCCATCAGCCGCCCTCTTTATATCAACCCTGAAATCATCGCCGCAGTAAGAGTCCACCATAGGCTTCAGCTCAGCCTGAGAGGCATGAAGGATGTAGTCGGTCACCACTTCACCACTGTGCTCAATGGTCGTTTGCTCGATCAACTGAGCCAGGTAGGCCTGGCGTACATCCCCAGCCCATTCTCTACGTCCTCCATGGGCGGCCACCAGCTGGTGAATCGAGCAGTGGCCCGTGTCGCACAGGGTTCCCAGCATTTCCCAGTATCGAGCATCCCCGGTCTTCCGGGCCAACGCCGGGTAATGACGGAAAATCACCTGGCTGCCTTCACTTTCTCTTACCCTTTTCTCCAAAACAGTGGGCGCTAAAGCTTTACCCACCTTGAGCACTTCCTGAAACAGCCCCCCCTTCTGGCTTTTCTGCTTTTCCGCCTGATATTGGATTTCATGGCGGTTAACCGCATCCCCTGCCCGCTCCACAGGGCTTTTCAAAACCACTGGATCCACCTCACTCATCTGATGCACAAGCAGAACAGGCACTGCCAGTGCCGGCGCTACGACTGCACCGCCCATCAGGCCAACCCCCTTCACTTTACTGGCCGCATATTCACAGAGGACTTTTGCCATTTCCGGCGAACTGTCCTGATCCAGCATCGAACGAATACTGCCGTCCGGAGAGAGCTGGCTGTTCGACCAGTAAAAGAGCAGGTCACGAAGCTCATCATTCTGTCGGATGTATTGCTGCTGGGCGTCGTCTGGCCTATTCCGGGGGGCAGGCTTACTCAGTCGACTCATGATCAGTTGCACCAGGTACTCCTCATTTTCAGCACCGTCCCCGCCCAGTGGAAAGCACTCTCCAGAACCCGTCTCTTTTATAAGCTGAACCGCCTTTTCCGGGAACACCCGGGTTACCCCTGCCAGCAGCCTGAGCAGTTGTTCTTCATGCAAGGCACGCTGATGACCATCACTTTTAGCAACGTCGTTAACCAGGGTCACGAGCCCCTGGAGGGGGAAAGAGCGAAGCAGGTGATCTGCGGAAGCAAACCGCCACTCTTCCTGCTCATCAAAAACAGTGTTCATCAACCGCCAGGCAAGCTGACTCTGCCGGCGGGCATCAGCGGTTCGCTGGACCTCCATTTCCTGCAATTCATCCAGAAGCCTCTGATGCTGCCTTTTCTGCAAGGCCAGTGGCAATGGCAACACATCACGCAGCAGGTCTTCCACAACCAGATATCCCAGCCCACTCTCACCCACGGGCATAGGCTTGAGGCCGCTGAACGGGAGGGGAATCTCAATCGGATCAAACAGGAAGTTCAACAGCTCAAAAGTGAAGACTTTTGGCTCGAAACGAAACACAAATTGGTTTGCAGCCTTTTCAAAAGCCAGTCCCGAACTCTGCGCTTTCAAAGACCGTTTGACGATTCGTTTAATGAAAAAACTCACCAGCCAATTACAGTTTTCAACCTGCATACTAGCGGGAATACTGTCCAGAGCAACAATGCCGTCTTTAACCGGAGCTCCAAACTTCACTTTCACCTTGCCAATCAACTTCCCAAGCAGCCAGTGTATTTTTGACAGGTCCAGCTCTGACTCAATCCGGACTTTCCCATTGCGATGACAGTCCATATCCATGCTGAGCCTGCCCTGACTGACCAGGCCATCACTTTGAACCGACCCACTGATAGTACCGGGCACAACAACCACTTCCGGATAAACGGCCGGATACTGTTTATGGAGTTTCACTTCCAGGGAAGTGTTTTTCAGGCAGAAGTCCGCCGTATCATCGGTGGAATCCCCCATCCAGCGACCCGAGGTTTTCCCTTCGACAGAACCGATACTCACACAGATAGCATCGGGGCATCCTGCCTCAAACACCTGCCTGCCCGCGTCCTCTGGTGTTTTCATAACCGCTGCAACAGCGGCTTCCACTACAGTAGTGCCGGTTTCAGCAAGGCGCGGCCTTGCTTTAATATCCCTTACCCGGATCACAACATCCTTGTATAGAGGCGCCTCAGCTGAACCTTCCATGCCCTGGGGCTGAACCAGGATAAAATTGAGACGCTCAATATCAACCCCACCGTCTTCAGCGGGCTTCAAAACAGCCTCCACACCCTTGAGTTCAATATCTCCCAACCTCACAACATCAAGAACCACCTTCTGCTCAGTTCTGCCATGCTCCCGGACATACTCCTCATAACTCATGCTCAAAACGTTGGCCAGCACACCAACGGCTTCCAACCCTTGTCGTTTATTATCAATAATAGGTTTTTTACCCTTACCAATATCACTCCCGAGAACATAGGAACTTAGCACCCTGGACACGATATCGGTGAAGCTGAATTGTTTGTTGATTTTTGACAACCAGCCCGGATCTTTATCAGAAGGATCATCAGGAGCTTTAACAAAAGGCTTGGCCATATCCACAAGGTTTTTGACCACATGCCCACCTGCACGGACCAGCCCAGGCACAAAGTCAGGGTCATCCCTGGTCACTTCTTCAAAGTCCGGCATTTTATCCGGCAGGGAGATACCCAGCTCACTCAAGGAGTCATCATCATCACCGGGCGGTAAAACAGCGGCAACTGCCCGGCTAATACCGTCTACAAAATCGGGGACATCACTGGTCACGTCTTCCACGTCCGGCATTTCATCCGGCAGGGAGATACCCAGCTCACTTAAGGTGTCATCATCATCCTTGGTCGGAAAAACAGAAGCAGCTGCCCGACCAACACCTTCAACAAAACCGGGAGGGTCTTCAGGTAAATCCTCAATACCAGGAATGCTCTCAGAAAAAGAAACAAAGGATTGATCCAGAGAGTCATCATCCCCACAGGGCACCACCGTCTTAAGGAGGTTGCAGACTCCAGTCTTAAAGTCAGGACCTTCCTCGAGGATTTCATCAATGTCTGGCATTGATTCACTGGGAAGGCTGAATGGTAAATCTTCCAGGTCATCTCCTGGGTTGAAAACAGACACAGCCCAGTTGCACATTTTTTCCACTGGATCCTGAACATAGTACTTCTTACAGTCCTGAAGATAGCCCCATACACCTCGCAAAGGCCAGGAGCTGACTTCCTCTTCTTGCTTCCCAAGGCTCTCCTGTAAAGACACATCCTCTTCATCCATGGAAACCGGTAGGGAATTTGTATCATCGCCGGAAGACTCTTCCTGCAAGCGCCTTAACTTCTCTACACTGTCGACGGCATCAGCGAACACCTCCTCTTCTCCATCAGACAGACTATCCTGCCTGCAAACAACAGGATTCCCGATCAGTGGCGGTTTAACATCATCAGCGCCCTCTTGTTCACTACCACAAACCGATGCCTCATCGGCCGTTTCATAATCACCGTTTGAACTGATCATTGAGCGGGCATCAGAATAAATGGATTCATCCAGAGATGAGCAAGAGCGGCTTTCAATATCCGGACAGGCTTTATTCTGAGAAGCGTAGGCTGGCTGTGGAAGACTGAGATGACCTGAGCAGGTACGGACGGACCTCCCACTTTGACGAGCTAATCCTGGGGCTTTCCGCCACTCACCTGCTGCAGCCAGGCTGATGGGTAAGCTATGAGTCGACTCACTGCCATACCCTGCGGATATGACCTTATCCACAGCCGTACTGCCTGGTTCACTTATGATACTACTGCCAGCCATAGCCAGATTCCTGTCCTGTTTTTGCTGGCATTATTTAATCTTTATTGAACTAAAGTATCACTAACAGGAAGGTCAGGCGTTCTAACAAACAAGTGTGTTTGTCTTAATGGCTTGTGTTTAATAGAAGAAAAAAAGCAAACAGAACCCGGTGGGGTGAGTAACAGCCATTCAGGAAACCACTGTTTTTGATACAGCGTTTTCGCCAGAGGCATTAGACATAAGCGGGCCTATGCATGCTTGCACAGACCCAGTGGGAGTTGGGTCAGGCCAGAGCCATCAGGAAGGAACCCGACGAATCCTGGCGCCCAGCTGCTGAAGCTTTTCCTCAATACATTCGTAACCACGATCAATGTGGTAGATCCTTTCAACCACTGTATCGCCCTCAGCCAGAAGACCGGCAATGACCAGACTGGCGGAAGCTCTCAGGTCGGTGGCCATAACTGGAGCGGCTTTCAGCTGATCCACTCCTTTTATGATCACTGTATTGCCTTCCACATCCACATCCGCCCCCATGCGCTTCATTTCCTGAACGTGCATAAAGCGGTTTTCAAAAACCGTTTCAGTGATCCGCCCGGTGCCTTCAGCCACAATGTTCAAAGCAGTAAACTGCGCCTGGATATCCGTTGGCATGGCAGGATAAGGCGCTGTTTTCAAGTCAACAGCCTTTGGCCTCTGCCCCTTCATATCCAGCTCAATCCAGTCCTCACCCCACTCTACGGTAGCCCCAGATTCACGCAGCTTGATCAGGATGGCATCCAGAATATCTGGCTGGGTATTTTTCAACCGGACGCGTCCACCAGTGGCAGCAGCAGCAATCAGATAAGTCCCGGTTTCAATACGGTCCGGCAAGACGGAATAAGTACAGCCATTGAGACGCTCCACTCCCTGCACCCGAATGGTGTCGGTGCCGTGCCCCTCAATTTTCGCCCCCATGGTGATCAGGCACTCCGCCAGATCCACCACCTCAGGCTCTCTGGCGGCATTTTCAATAATGGTTTCACCTTCTGCAAGGGTGGCCGCCATCAAAATATTCTCGGTGCCGGTCACTGTGACCGTATCCATAAGGATCCTGGCACCCTTCAAACGGTCTTCAACACGCGCCTTGATGTAACCATCTTCAACTTTGATGTCCGCTCCCATTGCCTGAAGGCCCCGGATATGGAGGTCAACAGGACGGCTACCTATGGCGCAGCCACCGGGCAGGGAAACTTCTGCCTGGCCAAAACGGGCCAGCAGAGGACCCAGCACCAGGATCGACGCCCGCATGGTTTTGACCAACTCATAGGGGGCTTTCAACTGCTTGATGGTACTGGCATGAACTTCAACGTCCATTCGTTCGTTCACCAGCAGCTCTACCCCCATGCAGCCAAAAAGCTCACACATTGTTGTGATGTCATGCAGGTGGGGGAGGTTGCAAACGGTAACCGGGGCGTCTGCCAGCAGCGTGGCTGCAAGAATCGGGAGGGCAGAGTTTTTGGCGCCGGAGACCCTGATTTCTCCATCCAGACGCACACCACCGGTGATAATCAGTTTATCCATGAGATCTCACTTACTGAAAGGCCCTCTTAGCCCTGGTTATCCAGCTGCCTGGCTCGTTCTGACAGCGTCAGAGCGGACAAAGTTACCGCGTGAATGGCACCGCTGGTAATGTACTGGTTGAGGTGAGAGTAGATCATCTGCTGCCGTTTAACAGGCATAACGCCCTCAAACTGGTCACTGATTACGGTCAGGCGAAAGTCACAACCTTCACCCTCCACAATAACTTCCGATCCTGGAATATTCTCTTCCAGCAACGCCTTGACCTCTTCGGCTTGCATGATTTACCTCGCGGGGGAGCATTAAAGGGGGCAGTAAAATCGGACAATGATATCGGAGAGGCCGCATCCTGAACAGCCCCTTTCTCCACACTTTCACCCAATCAGTCCATTAAATCCCCGTTGCAGGGCAGGTGACGTTGGCAAGCAGTTCATTAATCCCACATACCTGGGCCAGCGCCTCAAGGTCATCTGGAATACCGGTAAAGCAGAGAGAAACGCCCTTCTCCCGGGCCAGCCGGAGCCAGGACAGACAGACAGATAGGGCAGAGCTGTCGGCATGACCAACACCCTGAAGGTCGATCACCCATCGATCGCAGTCCTTAACCGTTTTCAGCAGAAGATTCCTCCCCTGCTGCTCAACCACTGACGCATTATCAAAAACAACCTCTCCCTGAAGCTCAAAGTACCCTGGCTCAGCAGGAGCCCCTGTCGGTGAAGAACCTTTAGCCAGTACCAGGCTCATAAGCTTTTTTTCCCGGCGGCCTGGCTTACACTTTTACCGCCCTTCATAATGTCCTGCCAGTGATCAATCACAAACTGGACATCGCCGTGCTTATCCATGGCATCCGCAAACTGGTTACGAAACTGAATCCCGATATTGATACCGTCCACAATAATATTTCTCAGCTTCCAGCGGCCATCCACATGCACCATGGAGTACGAAATCGCCACTGTTCTGGTAGAGGTTTTGACCATCATATCCACGGGTATCTGCCGTGCTTTCCCGTCCCTGTAATCCTGGAGCACACTGCCCGGAACCGGGTCAATCTTCTCAATAGTCAGACTGGTGTTATCCAGTTTCAACAGCGCCTTTCCATAAAAGCTGATCAGGCTGTCCTTGAACACGCCTGAAAACTGCTTGATCTGGTCCGGCTTTGAACGGCGGGTGTATTTCCCCATTACCCCTCTGGCAATGGAATCAAACGCCACAACCGGAGAAAGCTGGCGGTCTACTTCGGCCACAAAGGCGTCACTGTCTTTCTTGTACTGATCCAGATTCGCTTCAAAGGTTTTGAGCAACCCCCGGGTAATGGTCTCCACATCTCCCCGGGGGGACTCAAGGGGTGCAGGAGCTGCCATGGACAACGTGGCCCACGACATCATAACCATCATCATTGCACCCAGAAAAGCAGGAACCCGTGCTTGTGATTTCATTTATCTTCCATCCATATAATCCATCTTCAGACTCTTGATCCACCTGCAAGAAAGCGATTATTCGTCTTTATTAACAGAGCCCAACAGAAACTTGCCAATCAAGTCTTCAAGTATCACCGCCGACTGAGTATCTTCAAAACGATCACCGTCCCTTAGAAAGGCCTCATCCCCACCAATACTGATACTGATGTATTTTTCCCCCAGTAACCCGGCAGTCACAATGGCGGCAGTACTGTCCACCGGGATGTTGTCCACATGCCGGTCAATTTCCATCACCACTTCCGCCATGTACGTCTGTTTGTCCAGGTGAATCCCTTTCACCTTGCCAATGGTCACCCCCGCCATGGATATTTTTGAGCGGGGTTTCAGTGAACCGGCATTATCAAAGAAGGCGTGCAGCTCATAGGTGGCCTGATTACTGCTCAGGGACAAACCACTCACCTTGACGGCAAGAGCCACCAGCGCCAGCATTCCAGCCAGCATAAAGGCGCCCACACTGATTTCTACGGTACGCATCCGCATCTTATAGTTCTCCAAACATAACGGCGGTGAGAATGAAATCCAGCCCCAGAACCGCCAGGGATGAATACACGACAGTCCTTGTTGTGGCGCGACTGACGCCCGCGGAGGTAGGAATAGCGTCGTAGCCCTGGAACACGGCTATCCATGTCACCACAAAGCCGAACACCAGGCTTTTGATCATGCCATTACCAATATCATCCACAAAGCTGACAGCCTGCTGCATACCACTCCAGAATGACCCCTCATAAATGCCCAGCCAGTCAACACCGACCATCACACCACCCAGAATACCCACTAGGTTGAAAATAGCCGCCAGCAATGGCATGGAAATCACCCCTGCCCAGAACCTCGGGGCAATCACCCGTTTCAGGGGGTCGACACCAATCATCTCCATGCTGGAGAGCTGCTCAGTGGTTTTCATCAAGCCAATTTCTGCCGTCAGGGCGGATCCAGCCCTGCCCGCAAACAACAAAGCGGTCACCACCGGACCAAGCTCCCGGACCAGGCTCAGGGCCACCAACTGTCCTACCGCCCCTTCAGAGCCGTACCGCACCAGGATACTGTACCCTTGCAGGCCAAGCACCATGCCAATAAATAACCCAGAGACCGTCACAATTATCAACGACAGGACACCGACGCTGTACAGCTGTTTAACCAGCAGCGTTCCCCGTCCACTGAAGCCAGCTCTGGAAAAAATGGCCAGAAGCAAAAAAACTCCCGAGCGCCCCAGGGACTGAATATGCCCCAGGCCCACCTGGCCAAGTTGAGCCAGGCGGTCAAGTACATCAACCCGCATCGAACCCCCTTAACAAATCATCCTGATAATCGTCTGCCGAATAGTGGAAGGGCACCGGCCCGTCCGGCAGGCCCTGCATAAACTGGCGAACCCTGGCATCGTCAGAGTGCAGCATTTCATCCGCCGTTCCACGGCCAATGACTTCACCGTCGGCAATCAGGTAAAGAAGATCAGCAATACTGGCGGTTTCATTCAAATCATGGGAAACCACAACACTGGTAATCCCCAGCGCACGGTTCAACCGGCGAATCAGGTCAACCAGAACCCCCATGGCAATGGGGTCCTGGCCTACAAATGGCTCATCATACATCACCATCTGCGGGTCAAGGGCTATGGCCCTCGCCAGCGCAACTCTTCGGCTCATCCCCCCGGAAAGCTCACTGGGCATCAGCGACCAGGCACCCCGAAGCCCCACCGCGTGGAGCTTCATGAGCACAATATCCCGAATCATGGCCTCGGACAGCCGGGTATGGATACGAAGGGGAAAAGCCACATTCTCAAAAACGCTGACATCGGTGAACAGCGCCCCGCTCTGAAACAGCATCCCCATCTTTCTACGCAGACGGAACAGGTTTTCCCTGGACAATAGGGAAAGATCCTGGCCATCCACCTTAATGGTTCCGCCATCGGGTTTCAGCTGTCGGCCAATCAGCCTCAACAGGGTGGTTTTTCCGGTTCCGGAAGGTCCCATGATCCCAACCACTTTACCCCTGGGAATATCAATATCCACATTTTTAAAAATGGGACGATCACCGCGGTAAAAGGTCAGTCCGCGAATTTCGATAAAGTTATCATCAGAATTCATCATTTTAACAAGCGGGTCCTTGCTGAAGGCAGGTAGTGAGCATCGACATTCCAAATCATCCGCTGATCAAACAAACGCGTCATAAAAATACAAGACTCCATATTATGACCCGATTCACACTTTATTTGCATCATTCATTCAGGCTACCCGACCATTATAGATGGCCGGGATTTCTGTTGCATTGCTGACCACGTTTTCCATAAACTCACTTATTCACTGGGAAAATGCCTGGAAAAGCATTTTTATCCATCCGGGTGGGCGGCATTTATGCCCTCACGGCTGTTTACTTTCGAATACTGAGAATACCCCTGAATGACTGCAGCCATCTTTGCCATTATCGCCGGCTTTATTATTCTCACCTGGAGTGCTGACCGCTTTGTTGGTGGTGCCGCCGCCACCGCCAGAAACTGGGGGATCTCCCCGATGCTGATCGGGCTGACCGTCGTATCAATAGGCACCTCGGCCCCTGAAATCCTGGTGTCATTAATGTCTGCTCTACAGGGCCATACCGATATCTCAGTGGGCAATGCCATCGGCTCTAACATTGCCAATATGGGCCTGGTGCTGGGTGCAACCGCGCTTATAGCTCCCCTGCCCGTCACCTCTACTCTGGCGAAAAGGGAGATCCCATGGCTGGTGCTGGTGACCCTGGTGGCCGGTGCCTGCCTGTTCAACCTGTTCCTTGGAGTTCTTGAAAGCACCGTGTTGCTGGGAGGGCTTTTCATCACGCTCTACCTTATGGTCCGCTGGCAGAAGTCCCACCCGGAGGAGCCTCTGGCCCCGGCTGAGGACATTCAGGAAATGTCCCGGAACCGGGCTTACCTCGAACTGGCCCTTGGCCTGATCCTGTTGCTGGCCAGTGCCCAGATTCTCGTCTGGGGCGCAACTCGGATTGCCACCCTCATGGGCGTCAGCGAACTGGTGATCGGCCTGACCATTGTTGCCATCGGCACCAGCCTGCCAGAGCTAGCTGCATCCATTGCCAGTGCTCTTAAAGGGCACCATGATATCGCCCTTGGCAATGTGGTGGGCTCCAATATCTTCAATCTGCTGGCCGTGCTCTCAATGCCGGGCCTGGTGGCCCCTGGACCACTGAACGAATCCGTCATGGCCCGTGACTATCCGGTTATGCTGGCCCTGACCGTTTTCATCGCCGCCCTGGCCATCTTTGGGAAAAAACCAAAAAAACTGGGCAAGCTGACCGGGCTGGCACTGCTTGCCGGGTACGCTCTTTATGGCCTATGGCTTTACCTTCAGAACAGTTAAGGCCACAACCGTTATAGGTGAAGATACCTTGCTTTAACAGGATCTTCTCCATAGTAAAACCGTATAAATTCATTCACTATGGGCGCCGGCGGCTACCCTTTCCGTCCACAGGCTCCTAGACTCTGGTATCAAGCCAGAGCGACTGATACAGAACAGGCTTTACCGAAATGACAACTGACCAAACCTTTATCGAGATCGGTCAACGCACAGTCCGCATTGAACAAGAAGCTATCCAGGCATTACTGCCGAGAATTGATGAGAGCTTTAGCAAAGCCTGCCGGCTGATGCTGGAGTGCCGAGGCAGAATTGTTGTGGTGGGCATGGGGAAATCAGGGCATATTGCCCGGAAAATCAGCGCAACCCTGGCCAGCACTGGTACACCCGCCTTCTATGTTCACCCGGGTGAGGCCAGCCATGGTGACATGGGAATGATTACTTCAGATGATGTGGTGTTGGCCATATCCAACTCCGGTGAAACCGCAGAAGTCATTACCCTGCTTCCCCTGTTCAAGCGGATGGGCGCCCCTGTGATCAGTATGACGGGCAACCCCTCCTCAACCCTGACCAAAGCCGCTGAGGTCAACCTGGACGCCAGCGTTAACAAGGAAGCCTGCCCACTGGACCTGGCCCCCACTTCCAGTACCACCTCACAACTGGTGATGGGGGACGCCCTCTCCATAGCCCTGCTTGAAGCCCGGGGCTTTACTGCGGAGGATTTTGCCTTTTCCCATCCGGGCGGATCCCTTGGGCGGCGTTTGTTGCTGAAAGTTCAGGATATTATGCACGGCGGAAATCGGATCCCCGTGGTCAGGAAAGGAACAAAGCTGGGCGAAGCACTGCTGGAAATGACCCGGAAAGGGCTGGGCATGACTTCCGTCATCGATGAACAGAATGTGCTCATCGGCATATTTACCGACGGTGACCTGCGCCGGGCCCTGGATCATGGAGTTGACCCCCACAACACCCCCATTGACGATGTCATGACCGTCAAGTGCACCACCATCAGTCCTGACATCCTCGCGGCAGAAGCCCTGAAGATCATGGATGACCGGAAAATCAACGCCCTGATCTGCGTGGACGAAAAACGCCATGCCATCGGAGCCATTAATATGCACGACCTGTTGAAGGCAGGGGTTGTGTAACAGCCTCATCACCTCACACTTTGTGAAGCCCCATAAAGCTTCATTTCCCTGCGTATCCGGTTATTGCCAGAATCAGGCTGGATACGCATAATGGCCATTTACGGAAGGTATGGCCTTCCCGATCAAGCACACCATTAACGGACCCGGGGATGCCTTACCGCAACTATCTTATTACCACAGGCCTTTTAATGCTGATGCTGGCTGTTGGGTACTGGGCCTATGATGGCTCGTTAAGCCCGGTTGCCCAGCAAAAATCCCTTATCATACGGCAAGATGCAGATTACTTTCTGGTGGATGCACAGATCAGCGAATATGGAGTGAACGGCCAGCTGCAATATACCCTGGACTCCCAGAGCATTACCCACTATCCCCACACCGATAACACACTGCTGCAGACTCCGGTGATGGTCAACTACCGCAAGCCCGGACACACCACCCGTTCCACCTCTCAGAGCGGTAAATTGCTGCCAGGAGGCAAGGATCTTGAACTGTGGGATAACGTGGTCATCACCCAGACTGACCTGAACACAGGAAAAGAGGTACGTATGGACACGGATTTTATCACCGTATACTCTGACCAGAACATGGCCGACACGGATCGTCCTGTCCTGATCACCAACGACACGGGTAAAACCCGTGCAATCGGCATGACTGCTCTTTATCAACAGGGCCTCATTAAACTGAAATCAAGGGTACGAGGAGTCCATGAACCCATACAGCCGTGAGCCGGAAGCAAGCCATGAGCGGGAAATGCCTGAAGTCCCCCCTCATCAACAGGGAAGGCGCTCAACTGCAAACCAGAACGGTTTGAGGCTGACAACCGGTCTCCTGCTGGCCACCCTGACAGGTGCATTGGTCACTCCCGGCGTCACTTTTGCACTGCCTTCTGACCGGCAGAAGCCCATTGAGATCAAATCGGACTCTGCTGACATTGACAATAAAAAAGGGATTTCCATCTATCGGGGAGACGTTGTCATGATTCAGGGCACCACCCGGATCACTGGCGATATCATTACCATTTACACCCAAAAGCGCCAAGTCACCCGGGTCATTGCCCAGGGCAATAAAAACCGGGCCTACTACGAAGAGCAGCAACCGGATGATCAGGGCACCCTGCAAGCCTGGGGTTACACCATCAAATATGAGGTGACGGGTGACCGTATTGAGCTGATCAGGAACGCCCAGCTTTCCCAGAAAGGTGATACCTTCAAAGGGGAGAAAATCAATTACAATCTGACCCAGCAGACGGTCAACGCCAAAGGGGCTGCAGGTAAAGACGGCAGTGGACGGGTTCAAATGGTTATCCAGCCCAAGCAGGAATAGAGCCTGGATGGCCAGTGCACCCGGAGCCACCCTGGCCTACCGGGACTTTGCCTGGCTGAGCTTTGAATAGCGGCGTTTTCCAGAAAGCCTCTTTACAGCAACGTTTTCGAAACACCATCACCCAACAGTATCATCACAAAAGGTTTACAGACTTCCGGATGGCAACCTTAAAGGCAGAACACCTCAGTAAAAGCTACAAAGGCAGAGACGTCGTCAAGGATGTTTCGCTGCAAGTCAACAGTGGCCAGATCGTTGGGCTGCTGGGTCCCAACGGCGCAGGTAAAACCACCTGTTTCTATATGATTGTCGGGCTGGTCAAGGCAGACGGCGGCAAAGTCTCTATCAACCAGCAAGATCTGACCTACCAGGCCATGCACAACCGGGCACGAGCTGGTGTGGGTTACCTGCCCCAGGAGGCGTCCATTTTCAGGCGCCTGAGCGTGAAAGACAATATCATGGCTATTCTGGAGACCCGCAAAGACCTGAACAGGAGTGAACGCACCCGCAAGATGGAATCACTACTGGATGAGTTCAATATTGGCCACATTCGTGACAGTGCGGGCATGGCTCTGTCAGGGGGAGAGCGTCGCCGGGCGGAAATCGCCAGAGCTCTGGCCACCGACCCCACCTTTATTCTTCTGGATGAACCCTTTGCCGGGGTTGACCCGATTTCCGTCGGCGATATCAAGTCCATCATCCGTCACCTGCAGAACCGCAATATCGGCGTACTGATCACCGACCACAACGTCCGGGAGACCCTGGATATCTGCGAGAAAGCTTACATCGTCAGCGAAGGGCACATCATTGCGGAAGGCGACAGTCATACCATTATGTCCAACCAGAAGGTCCGGGACGTTTATCTGGGGCACCAGTTCAGCCTCTGAACCATTGTGAGCGGAAAAACCGCTCACCCTGAACCTTTTAAACGCCATGCAGGCAGCATCACTTCAGTGAAATGAATAATAAGTCAAAAGAATATCGACGCATGCAAGTTGAGTTTTCACCAGCTACCTATGTGGGTATGCCAATAGCTAGTGTGCTTGCATTCCTTTCACTCAATCATTGGCTGTATGCTGCACCATTAATCATATTTCTAGCTGTCAGGTACTATTACGATGCTCCTTTAAGGTATTTGTTTAGAATTCATCACCACTACTTCAAAGTTTTTATAGCAATATTGGCTACCATAACCGTCATGTCAATTTCAATTTTGGCATTGATCCGAACCCCACTTTTAGAGCTTGTGATCATGATGATATTTCTCATTGGGGTTGTTGCGATGTTTGTTTTTCTTTATAAGTTCTATAGCCATGATCGTCTACAGAAAAATGGGGGAAAAATATAAGCTCTCGCTACAATTAACCCAGATCCTGCGCTGAGCTGGGTTGTTGCGCAGCCTCATAGCCCTACCTTGTTCCCTCGCACCGCAGGGGAACACTCTTCCACTCTCACATTGTAAGCATTGATTTCTACCCACCATAATTCAAATGATTCTGTAGATAAGGAAATTAACGGATGAGCACAACCTGCTGCCCCCATCTTGTGTTGAGGACGTATTTTCCAAAACCGGCAAAGCCGTATTCCAGGTTACCCCCCAGAATACGGCCGGTTCAGGTGGCAATGAACGTTACACAAACAAAATAACGTGCAACACAATCCCCAAAAGGAACGCGCCGATCATCGGTACCGATGTGCGCTTCACCACTTCAAACGGCGATATTTTTGCAATCCCCGCACAGGCGATCACCACCGCAGCAATCGGCGACATGGAGCGCCCCATAGAAGCGGCAAAGTTCATGGGCAGTAACATGGTCACCGCAGGCACACCAAAGCTTTTTGCCACATCCGGCGCCAGGGTAGCAAAGGACAGGAAAGCGGCATTACCAGACCCCATCATGATGGCCGATACCGCAATAAGCACCGCCATGAAAATGGCCATGGCCTCAGCGCCAATACCCAGCCCCTGGGCCGATCCCAGCAATGAGTCGATAGCACCAATGTGCTTCAGGCCGGTTGCGAATATCTCAGCACCGATAATCAGGCCAACCACAGGACCGAAAACAGCCCCCATGCCGCTGAGAAATTTATCGAACCCTTCGAGAGACTCTTTCACCTTTCTTGAACGCAGCAGCTCGCATAAGATGCCAGCAAACACACTGATCAACATGGCCATGACCAGATTCATCTTGATGGAAGAAACCATCATTTTGGAAAACGTCAGCAACAAGGCAAACGGAATCATCGGCAGCAGCGCGTAAAACCCGGGGGCTGCGGGTTTATCCGCCTTACCATCAGAGGATTCAAGCCCTTCACCTACGTGCTCAGCAGCAATGTACCCTTCCTTCAGGTCACAGCGACGCTGCCAGAAAAAGTGCAGTGCCGCAGCCAGCAAAGCCATAGGTACCGTCACCCAGGCCTGGTATCCCAGGAAGTACTCGGTAATATCCAGTCCGGACTGACTGGCGGCAAAGTTCGCATTCACCTGGGTCACACCGATTTCAAACGCTGCAGGAGAGGCAATCACAGCAACGGCAGAAGCTGGGCTCAGACCAATGTTTCTCAACACCGGATATAGAGTGACCATCAGCAGCAAACCCAGCCCGGTGGCAGAGGTGACAAACATCTGCAATACGACACTGAGCAGATAGCACAGAGCCAGCACTACATAAGGAGACCGGAAACGGCTGATCGGCTTGACCGCAAGGCGAACCAGCGCTTCTGAGGCACCAATGTGTGACATATAAGTGGCAAAGCCCCCACAGGCCATAATCGTCAGGCCAAGACTGGCCATCCGATAACTGAACACCGTGTTCATCAGCTGAAACAGATCAAAAGGCATAAACCCGGTTGCCTTGTCTGCCGGCAGAATGTCCTTGATCCCCATAAGAGCAGCAGCGCTCAGGAGAACAATGCCCGCAAGGGCAAGAGAGGCCGAGGCACTAAAATTTTTCACGATGGCATACACCACCAGCGCCACAATTGGTATAACGATTAAAATATCCATGGGATTCCCATCATCTTAAATTGACGGGCAGGCTATTTTTTGGACTATCGTTTGTAATTGATCGAAATCAATCCAATGGGTTATTGCCTCAACTTAAAAAAAAGCTATCGGGGTAACTCTCATTTCCGCCGTGGATAGCGCTGATAGCGCCCTGCAGGAAGAACCCATCGCTGTTATCCGGGCGGAAACTTCCCTGAGGTCTTCTCTCCAAAACAGGGTATTCATGACACTTTTTTATCTCTATTTTTGCTCATACAACTTTTTTCGGGCCTGACTATGGGTTTATAATCAGCCACACATGGAGAGTGGTCGCAAAAGCATCCGTGCTAATACTGACCAGACACCGGCGGTCTGAATAAGCTGACTGACAGTCATTGGGACTGGACTGCTGAATCAGGCGAAAAGGTGTTACGGTCTCCAGCGGACAACGAAGTAAAGGTATACGGTTGCCCTATGAAGCCTTCTTTACAGCTCAAGATGGGCCAGCAGCTGACCATGACTCCCCAGCTGCAGCAGGCCATCCGGCTGCTACAACTATCCACGCTGGACCTTCAGCATGAAATCCAGGAAGCCCTGGAATCCAATCCCATGCTGGAAGCAGAGGATAACCAGGCCAGTGATTCCGCTGCCGACGCAACAGCAGACAACGCAGCGGATTCCGGAGGCAAGGAAGAGCTGGTGGATCTGAGCGAAACCACCATCGAGCCTCAGCCCCAGGAAATGGCGGAATGGGCAGACAACATTCCCAACGAGCTGCCCGTCGACTCAGCCTGGGACGAGGTGTATTCCAGCCTGCCTGCCGCCAGTGGCGATGATGAATACGACCCCCTCTCCCGCTCCAAAACCGTGGAATCCCTTCAGGATCATCTTCAATGGCAGCTGGATATGGCCCCGATGAGCGACCGGGACCGTCTGCTGGGCCTGGCCATTATCGAAGCGGTCAATCCCGATGGCTATCTAACCTGCAGCATGGATGAACTCTATGTCTCCCTGCAGAGCCAGCTGGAAGAACTGGACCTGGAAGAACTGAAGGTGCTTCAGCACCGCATTCAGCAGTTTGACCCCATTGGCTGCGCCAGCAGTGATCTGAAAGAGTGCCTGCTGGTTCAGCTGCAGCAACTGCCAGACGATACCCCCCATTACCAGAATGCCGAAAAACTGATTCAGCAGCATCTTGAAGCCCTGGGGGCCAGAGATTATGCTCAGATCATGCGCAAAACCAAGCTCAAGGAAGATCAGCTGCGCGAGGCGCTTGGCCTGATCCAGAGTCTGACGCCCAAGCCCGGCAACGTAATCGATCCTTCCGAGGCAGAGTATGTGGTCCCTGACATATCCGTGCGCAAGGAAAAAAACCGCTGGGTGGTGGAACTGAACTCCGACGCTCTGCCTAAACTGCGCATCAACAACAATTACGCCTCCATGGTACAGCGGGCCAACAGCAGTCGTGATAACGTCTTCATGAAAAACCATCTTCAGGAAGCCCGATGGTTCCTGAAAAACCTTCAGAGCCGGAATGAAACTCTGATGAAAGTGGCCAGTCAGATCATCGCTTACCAGCAGGACTTTCTGGAACACGGTGACGAGGCCATGAAGCCTCTGGTACTGGCCGATATCGCCGAAGCCGTTGGCATGCATGAGTCTACGATCTCCCGGGTGACCACCCAGAAATACATGCACACCCCTCGTGGGGTCTATGAACTGAAGTACTTTTTCTCCAGCCATGTCAGTACGGCATCCGGAGGAGAGTGTTCATCAACGGCCATCCGGGCCCATATTCGAAAGCTGATTGCGGAAGAAAATACCCGTAAACCCTTGAGCGATAATAAAATTGCCAGCCTGCTGGGAGAACAGGGGATAAAAGTGGCCAGACGGACCATCGCCAAATACCGCGAATCCATGAACCTGCCACCCTCTAATGAGCGAAAGCAACTGGTGCCCTGATGTTTTTTTGCCCCAGGGCATCGCAAGCAGCAGGGAGAGTGTTAAAATCCATAATACAGCCAGTACGAAAATCCCGCGCACTGGTAAACATCTGGAAATGGGATCAGGAGAGCGTTACATGCAAGTCAACATCAGTGGACATCATGTCGAGGTAACAGAAGCTCTGCACGACTACGTCGCCAAGAAACTGGAACGTCTGGGCGCCCACTTTGACAATATCACCAATGTACAGGTGACTCTGAGTGTAGAGAAGCTGGTCCACAAGGCAGAAGCGGTTCTGCATACCCGTGGAGCCGATATCAACGCCACCGCAGAGAATGAAGACATGTACGCCGCCATTGACCAATTGTCGGACAGGCTTGACCGGCAGCTGGTCAAGCACAAGGAAAAAACGCTGGGTCGGATGCAGGGAGCCAGTGGGCGGCTTTAATCCAAGACGCCCCGAAGCGACCCGAATCTTGTCGTCTGACCAGCCCCACTATCCGGTCTCTTCAATAAAGAGTGTATGATCATTAATCACATCCTTACTCCCGGGCGCACCTTTCACGGTGTGCACGGGGTCAGCAAGAAAAAAATCCTTGAATTTATTGCCGAACGCATCAGCAGCGAAGTGCCTGCCATCAATGCCAAGGAGCTGTTTGAGGCACTGATTGCCCGGGAGCGACTGGGCACCACAGGCCTGGGCAATGGTATTGCCATCCCCCACTGCCGCTGCAAAGCCTGCCCGGAACCCATCGGGTTGTTTATGCGGCTGGATGAGCCAGTGGATTATGATGCGGTGGACCGGAAACCAGTGGATCTGGTCTTTGCCCTGATTGTACCGGAAGGGGAGAACCAGGAGCACCTGGATATTCTCAGGGCTCTGGCGGAGCGTTTTCAATCAGAGTCATTGCTTGGGGAGTTGCGAGCGACTGAAGATGCGCAGGCGCTGTATCAATACTTGACCGCTGCCCCAGCATGAGCATTGGGAACAGCAAAGCAAAACCCCCACAACAATCCAGTACTGAAGTGGGGGCTTTTTACCTAGGTCAGTATTCTAAGAGCCGCATGATTTAGCATGCAGACACTCAATGAAACAACTAGACCAATCAACCAACAAAGTAACTAACAATATTGGCCAGCATTGATCCAACACCCTTTTTAGGTGCCGAGGCTTCAACTATCTGATCAAGCTTGGTCAATACCTGCTGGTTTTGCTGTGCAAGCTTCATGTTTTCAACGGCTAATGCACTTATATTACTCTTAAGAGCCTCAACCTCAGGGGTCGCCTGCTTCTTGCGTTCAGCAGCCTTTTGCCGAATAGCATCCCTTTTCTCAGCTGCTTTTCTTTGCTTTTCTCTTATACCCTCAAGGTGTTTCTCCCGCCTGTCATTAGCATCCTCCATACGCGCCTGAGCATGTTCACTTCTCATCTCATGGGCCTGACTGGACTCTTTCAGGTTAAACTGTCGTCTGTTCAGGCCTTTGTCATGCATAGCCTTTGCATCTTCCTTGATAGCCTCCAGCTTTTCATCTCTTGCTTTCTCAGCTGAAGCAAGCTTCGCATTGAAATGCTCCAAGGCCTCCATTCTTCGCCTGTATTCCTCTTCGGACATCTCAGGGTTTCGGACACTGACAAAATCCACCTCTCGCCCTTCACCGTCAGCATCAGTAATAGTGATACTTACCTGGTTCGGATCACGAACTGTCAAGCTTTCATCTGACATTTCAGCCCTAGGATACTGATATGAGTAATCACTTTTAAGAGCAGGTCGACTGGCCGTTGCCTCAGAAAATCGGAATTCTGTAGCAGCGTAACCACTCCCATTTGCATAGGAGACAGCCTCTGGCTTACCCTTGATCTTCTCAATAATCCAGTTAATCGGACTTAACAGCACTGCTACGATCCGCTCCTTCAAGCTCTTTGGCTCGAGAGCCACTTCTGTTTCCATATCCATAGTGCAATTGACAACCCATTTATTAGGGATCAACTTGGTTTTAGGGCTTTCTTCTTTGACTACTTTTTTAGCACCCGTTTCAGATCTAAAAAAAACAGCGTTTTCTTCTCCTGTCGGGGTACTTGCTGCACTTGAATCGCCAGTACCATAACCACTGCTCAAACTTGAAGTGTCATCTAAAATATCCAATTTCATAACTGATGTATTCGCGTCCATAACCTATCTCCTTTATAAAGTGATTTATTCAAAACATCCTGGATCTATGGACAACCCATAAAGCCCCTCTGCTTCGAATTAAGACCAAACAATACGGATAACATTCACAGAAATGGATAACAGGGGTGTTACTACCACTAACGAATCTGCCCGCCCTACTTTTCCCCACGCCTTCCCCCGGTCACGCGATCATCATAAAATACAGCTATCCTATGGCTGCCAGCCCCAATAATACGGCCCATAAACAGTCATAAAGACAGCAGAAGGGAACTTTCATGAAGCTCATCATCATCAGCGGGCGTTCCGGCTCAGGTAAAAGCTCTGCACTGCATACCCTGGAAGATGAAGGGTTTTACTGTGTGGATAACCTGCCCGCCAACATGCTCAACCAGCTGCCAGACACCCTCAGGGCTTATCACCAGGATGCTTTACAGGAGAGCAGCCAGGAGGGCCAGAGCGAGCCTCCGGGAATGGCCGTCAGCATTGATGTGCGCAACGTTCCCGGAGCCCTTGAGCAGTTCCCCGGCTATCTGGAAGACCTGGAAAAAAAGGGGATTCAGTGTCAGGTTCTGTACCTGGATGCCGGTGATGAACAACTGATCAAGCGTTACAGCTCCACCCGCAGAAAGCACCCGATCAGCGATGAAACCACCTCCCTGAGAGAGGCGATCAAGCAGGAGAAACAGTTGCTCTCCCCCATTCTGGCTGAGGCGGATATTCGCTTTGATACCTCCTCTCTTTCAGTTCATCAGATCCGGGAACGGGTTCGTCAGGAAGTTCTGGGCAGTGCCAGCAACAGCATGACCGTTCTTTTTCAGTCTTTTGGTTTCAAGCACGGCGTGCCTTCCGATGCCGATTTTATTTTTGATGTCCGCTGCCTGCCCAACCCCTTCTGGGTCGAATCCCTGCGAGCCCATACCGGCCTGGAGCAACCGGTTCAGGATTTCCTGAAAAATGAGCCCGAGGTCATTGACATGCTGGGGGATATCCGGAAATTTATAGAGAAATGGCTACCCCGTTTTGAATCGGCCCAGCGCAGCTACATGACCATTGCCATTGGTTGCACCGGCGGGCAACATCGCTCCGTCTACATCAGCAAATGCCTGGGCGAACTATTTGCCGGACAGCTTGAGCGCGTGCAGGTCCGGCACAGGGAGCTTCCTGAATAATGATTACCCAGCAGGTGACGATCATTAACAAGCTTGGCCTTCATGCCAGGGCTGCTTCGAAATTTGTCTCCACCTCCTCTGCCTTTACCAGCCAGATCCAGGTGGGCTACAAAGGTCGCAAGGTAGATGGCAAAAGCATCATGGCCATCATGATGCTGGCAGCAGGCCAGGGTTCCCAACTGGAGCTGTTTTGTGATGGCCAGGATGAACACGAGGCCTGTCAGGCACTCTGCGAGCTGATTGCCGACTTTTTCGGTGAAGAGGAATAACGACAATGGCCCAGCAACTGCAACTGAGCATTGGCGAAACCGAGCTGAAAAAGCTCAATGATGCTCTGGAGCACGGGGTCTCGGCTGAGCTTCGCATTATGCTCAACAGCCTGCCACCGGCTGACTCCGCCCACCTGCTTGAGTCCTCCCCCCCCAAACTGCGCAGTCTGCTCTGGCGACTGATCGACCGGGATCAGGAAGGGGATGTCCTGCAGGAACTGAGCGATGATGTCCGTCAGTTTTTTCTGGACCGGATGAACGTCGCCGAGCTCAGGGCCATCACGGAAGGCCAGGACGTTGATGACATCGCCGACCTGTTGCAGCAACTCCCGGGCACCATTACCCGGAAAGTGCTGGATTCCATGGACAGCCAGGATCGCCAACGTGTTGAAGCGGTTCTGTCTTATCCTGAAGATTCCGCCGGCGGGCTGATGAACACCGACACCATCACGGTTCGCCCCAGTAATACCGTGGATGTGGTTCTGCGCTACCTTCGTCGCCACGAAGCTATTCCGGACATGACCGACAGCCTGCTGGTGGTCAACCGACGGGACGAATACATCGGCCGTCTGCCATTAACCCTGTTGCTGACCACCGACCCGGGAGCTACCGTCCGGGAGGTGATGCTTACCGATCTGGACCCTATCCCTGCGGATATGGAAGACACCCAGGTGGCTCAGCTCTTCGAGCGTCAGGACCTGATCTCTGCACCGGTGGTGGATGACAGTGGCAAACTGCTTGGCCGGATCACCATTGACGATGTGGTGGATGTGATTCGTGAAGACGCCGAACATTCCATGATGAGCATGGCCGGTCTGGACGACGACGAAGACACCTTTGCCCCTCCCCTGAGAACCGCACGGCGCCGGGCGGTATGGCTGGGAATCAATCTGATCACGGCCTTTATTGCCGCCTCTGTGATCGGGCTGTTTCAGGAAACCATTGATAAAGTGGTGGCCCTGGCCGTGCTGATGCCCATCGTCGCCGGAATGGGGGGAAATGCCGGAAGCCAGGCATTAACGCTGGTAATCCGGGGGATGGCTCTGGGACAAATCAGCAGGACCAACCTGAAGTGGCTGCTGAGCAGGGAGCTGGTGGCAGGCTTTCTGAACGGTCTGCTCTGGGCAGCCCTGGTGTCCGCCATCGCCTGGTTCTGGTTTGATGACCCGGTCATTTCTCTGGTCATTGCCTGCGCCATGGTCATTAATCTCAGCGTAGCGGTCATGACCGGGGCTTCTCTGCCGGTTCTGCTCAAGTCCATGAATATTGACCCGGCCCTGGCGGGCAGCATTATCCTGACCACGATTTCCGATGTGGTGGGTTTCTTTTCCTTTCTGGGACTGGCCACGCTTTTTTACGGTTAAAGAGATTCCCACGCTTTCAGACCCTGAAGGTCCCGGCGTGGGAACCCGCAAACTCACTCTCCAGCCAGTTTCATACCGCTGACCAGAATCGATCCCGTCTGCACATTCCCCCGACGGTCCACATCATCCCCCACCGCCACAATATTCTGATAAATGTCTTTCAGGTTCCCGGCAATGGTCACTTCTGAAACCGGGTACTGAATTTCACCGTTCTCCACCCAGAAACCGCCTGCGCCCCTGGAGTAATCCCCTGTCACCGTATTCACGCCCTGCCCCATCAGTTCCGTGACCAGAAGACCGGTGCCCATTTGTTTCAGCAAATCCTCCTGGGAGCCGGTCTTTTCAGAAACAGTACTTTCAACAAAAAGATTATTCACCCCTCCGGCATTGGCGGTACTGTCCATGTTCAGCTTGCGCCCTGAATAAGTACTCAGAATATAATTCTGAAGCACACCGCCCGAGATAAAGTCCTTGGCCCGGGTAGCCAGCCCGTCATTATCAAAACTGGCCGAGCCCATGTGATTCTTCAGATGGGGTTGCTCATGAATCCTCATCCAGTCAGGAAACACCGGCTTACCAAGGTGATCCAGCAGAAATGAAGCCTGCCGGTAGAGGCTGCCACCACTGATCGCCCCCAGAAAATGGGAAATCAGCCCGGAAGCCATATCCGGCGCAAACAATACCGGCACTTCCGCCGTACCCACTTTACGGGCACCCAGGCGCCTGACGGTTCGTTCGGCCGCCGTTCTGCCCACCTGGGCCGCCTCCTCAAGACCACCGGCATCACGGGCCACCGTGTACCAGTAATCCCGCTGCATATCTTCCCCTTCCTGACCGATCAACACGGCGCTCAGACTGTGCCGGCTGGAAACATAACTGCCCACAAAACCATGACTGTTGCCATACACCCGGCAGCCCTGATGGGTTGATACACTGGCACCGTCAGAGTTGACAATTTTATTGCTGAAGGTACGGCCAGCCTCTTCGCACTTCAGGGCAATATCGATGGCCTGCTCAGCATCAACCCCCCAGGGGTGATAAAGATCAAGATCAGGCAACTGACTGCCATCCGCCATCAGTGCCGGCTCTGCCAGCCCGGCGTAGGGATCTTCGGAAGCGTAGCGGGCAATATCACAGGCCGCTTTTACCGTTTCCCGAATGGCCTTGCCACTGCTGTCTGAGGTACTGGCCGACCCTTTTTTCTGCCCAAGATACACCGTAATCCCGAAGCCCTGGTCACGATTAAACTCAACGGTTTCGACATCCCCCATGCGCACGCTGGCCGATAATCCGGCATCCAGGCTGATGCCCACCTCACAGGCATCTGCACCCTGGCGGGCAGCTTCCTCAACAATATCGCCAGCCAGCGCTTTCAGGCGCGCCTCTTCACTTCGAGGATCCAGTACAGCATTGGAAGATTGGCCCATGAATTCCACCCGATCTGTTTTGTTGGTCTATGGGGTATTGTGCCCCTGATACCAGAAGATTTCACCTGCTGCCGTTGCCATAAAACCGCTCCCAGACCGCCCTGGGTAGAAAACAAGGCTCACTCTTGTCCCCCTGAAAAGGGCTGAAGAGCCCGAAACATCGGCGCTTTCTGAATAAAAAAACATCCCATTCCCTCGGCATTCTGAAGTAGAATGCAGCCCATTTACTTTTTCAGAACGTTTACTGGCTGACCTGCTATGACGAGAAAACACCAGCATCCTGAAGCCTGGGATGAAGACGAGACCGAAGAGATCATCTACGTCAGCAAATCTGAGCTGAAGCGGGATATGGATGAACTTAAGCGCATTGGGGCTCGACTTATGGAGCTTAAGCCCTCACTACTGGATAAGCTCCCCCTGAATGAACGCCTGCGGGAAGCCTTGGATGAAAGCAAGCGCATTCACAGCCACAATGCCCGAAAACGGCACCTGGGCTTTATTGGCAAACTGTTGCATGACCAGGACATGGCCCCTGTTAACGAATTACTGAACCGCCTGGATGCCACCAGCGACGAATTTAACCGCCACTTTCATCAACTGGAAAGATGGCGTGACCGCCTGATCAACGACGGCCACAATGCCCTGACGGAATACCTGGAAAAGCACCCCAATGCCGATCACCAGCATATCCGCCAGTTGGTGCGTAATGCCCAAAAGGAAGCGGCTCAGGAAAAGCCACCCGCCGCCGCAAGAAAGCTGTTTAAATACCTTCGGGAAGTGGATGAGCTGTAGCTCTTTATGTTTCGGTTCATGTTGCGCTTCACTTTGTTGATCTGCAACCTGCGTAAAGAGGCGACCCGGGGGCTTCCACACAGCCCTCCTGGAAGATCGCAGGTAGCTGCTGAGCACAGCGAAGCGCAACAGGCCCCTTACTCTTTGCCCTTCATCATTTCTTCAAACCGGTCAAAAAGAAAATCCAGGAACAGCCGAATACGCTTTGGCTGATACTGCTTGCTGATATACACCACATTCAAGTCAGCACTGGACACCGATGTGGATGCATTGAAGTTCTTCATATAACCGTTAAGCACCGTTACAAGGCGCATTTCGTCTATATCAACCTGAACATCCAGGATGGATTTCAGCGCGATCCCTTTTCCCTGAAGCGCCCAGTACCGAATCACCTCACCGTCATCGGAAAAATACTTTGGCTTAACGGTAATGGACTTCCTGTTATCCTGGTCCTGAAAATGCCATGTCTTTAGCTCTTCATGACTGCGTAACATTGCCAGGCAATGATGCTGAACCAGCTCCTGCGGTGTTAATGGTGTTCCGAATCGGGCAAGGTAGTCCGGAGAGGCACATAACACCCGACGGCTTGGAGCCAGCCGTCTGGAAATAAGGCTGCTGTCTGCAAGCGCCCCATAGCGAATCACAATATCCATACCGGATTCAGCAATGTTCGACAGGTGATCGTTCAGATACAGGTAGGGCACAACGTCTTTATGCTGCTCTGTAAACTCCGATAATATGGGCAGAATATATTGCTTTCCGATGTCTCTGGGCGCCACAATCTTCAGTGGGCCCTTCACCTCCTTCACCCCATTCTGAATCAGGCTTTCGAGCTCATTGACGTTCTCCAGTATCTCAATGCAGGCTTTGTAGTAAAGCTCACCGGCGTCCGATAAAGACACCCGCCGGGTACTGCGATTAAGCAGTTTCACACCGTACCTTTCCTCAAGTCCCTGAAGTCGTGCCGTCATCGCCGCAGGAGAGAGCCCAAGCTCCCGTCCAGCGGCTGCCAGGCCCTGGTGCTTGACAATATTGGCGAACATCACCATGTCAGAAAACTTATCCACGACCCCACCTTTATTCACTAAAACCAAATAATATTTTCCAATTCCACCCAATTATCAATTATTTCTGAACAAGCATAATTGCCTGCATCAACAGGGGACAACCAGAGCAGAGCCCATTATGAGCGAGGAAAAAACAGTTTATATCATCACCAGTGGCGCATCAGCACTTGGTGAAGCGGTAGCAAAACAATTTGAAGACGACAGCAGCGAGATACATATAGCCACCCGTAAAAACCGGTTCGACATCTGCGACGAGAGTGCCGTCTGCCGCTACTTTGAAACCGTTGGCGCATTCGATCATCTTATTATCACCGCTGAGTCATGCACTGCTTCAGGAAAGCTGATGGACACAGGTATTGAAGATGCAAAAGCAGACTTTGATACCGCATTCTGGGGAGCGATACAGACATCCAGGCACGCCGCGCGGTACATCAAACCAAAGGGCTCCATCACAATCACAACAGGAACACTCCCCCAGACAGGTGTTGCCTGCGGCTTTACGAAAGTAGCCATCACCGCAGCATTGAAAGCCACAACCCAACTGCTGGCAAAAGAATTGGCGCCCATCCGAATTAATGCGGTAAGCCCGGAGCTTACGATAAGCAATGCAACCAATGGCCAGACTGACCCAGTTTCAAACCTTGCACGGGCCTATTTCAAGGCCATCACCGGCCAATAAACGACAGATCAACAATTTGAACCAGACGTTCAGCCTTCAATCAGGGCAATCATAGAAAGCCTTATTACCCCGCTTCCACAAAGAGATCATCATGAAAAAAGAAACAATGCCCTTTCAGGTATGGATATTGACACTGGCGGCCTTTGCCATCGGAACCGCAGAGTTTGTCATTGCCGGAATTCTTCCCCAGATCGCCACATCGCTCTCCATCACGGAAGGTCAGGCCGGTTACCTGATCAGCGCTTACGCACTGGCGATTGTGGTAGGCGGCCCCATTTTAACCATTTACCTGGCCCGCTTTAATAAAAAGTCAGTACTGACCGCTTTGATGGCACTGTTCATCATTGGCAATGTTCTTTCCGCCTACGCGCCTGACTACACCATCCTGCTGATCAGCCGCATCATTACCGGACTTGTCCAGGGACCGTTCTATGGCATCGGGGCTGTTGTCGCCACCCATCTGGTCTCTGAGAAAATGGCCGGTCGCGCAGTGGGTCAGATGTTTGCCGGACTGACGCTGGCCAATGTCCTTGGCGTTCCCGCCGGAACCTGGATCAGCCTGGAATTCGGGTGGCACAACACCTTCCTGGTCATTGCAGCGTTTGGAATCACCGCCATGGTATCCATCCTCACTTCCATCAAGTCCGATGGACACAGCGAAGCCAAAAACATCAAATCCCAGCTCATGGCCTTTAAAAACCCCATGCTGCTGCTCAGCCTCGCCATCACTGTGTTTGCCTGGTCCGGTTTTATGACGCTCTATGGATACATTGCGCCTATCGCACTGCACATCACCGGCTTTGATGAAAGCGCGGTCACCTGGATCCTGGTAATTGTTGGTTTTGGCCTGATTATTGGCAACACTCTGGGTGGACGCTCTGCCGACAAAGACCTGGCCAAAGCCTCTCTGTTCTGGGCGCTGGCCATGATTGCCTCACTGATTGCCGTCGGCCTGCTCGTTCGCAGCCCGGTCTTGTTCGTGGCTGCAACGTTCGTATTTGGTATCGCTTCATTCGCCAACGTACCCGCTATGCAGATTCGCGTAATGAACAATGGCGGCGAAGGCCAGGAGCTGGCTGCAACCGCCAACATCTCAGCATTTAATCTGGCCAATGCCTTTGGCGGCTTTCTCGGAGGGATGGTGCTGGACAGCCACCTGGGGGCAGGCATGATTCCTTATGCCGCGGCAGTGGTTCCTGTTATAGGAGTGCTTCTTATCATCCGGGCAAACGGTGCCAAAGCAAGAACTCGTGACGATTTCAGCCCTCAAGCCATTGTCGGCTGATCATAAACAGTCCTTACTTTGCTTCGTGGATATCTGCTGGGAAAAAAAGAGCTTGCTTGTTTCACCACCAAGGATTAAGCAAGCTATTTTCCCAACCCTGATGCTTCAGCACAACGCGTTCACTCCTGATCGAGAAATTTACACAGCAGACCTAACTACGTATAAAGGTGGATAAATAACCACTTCATTTTCTTTTTCTGCAAGCCCCCCCCTGCAAGCCAAGAAATATCATTATCACCACCTTAATAAGCATCATTCAGACTTTCAGCGCCATGAAGAGAAAGCACAGACTTTACAACAAGCATCATAAGTGCCATCACAGAAGCTATTTCTGTACTCTCTCCATCATATTCCTCTGAATCATGATCCAAATTGTAGATACTGTCCTTTTCAGACAAGCTCGCAGGTTTACCCACCCCTTCTTTACAAGGATAAAGGGGAAGAGCAAAACCGAGGTTTCCACTTGTCAATACAGGCTGTATGACAAAAGCTTTTCGACTTTGCCCTCCCTCTGAGTGAGGATCATCATCAGAACCATCATCTTTTTTATGAGGTCGACAATAGGGAGGGGGAGTACTGACCAGTGTCGTTATATCTTCATCTGACCGATACTTGATAGCACCAAGCCCAACCCCTTTACCCAGTAGGCGATCTATATCTCTCATGCTTAATCTGACGAACCTCTTTTTTGACAGCGGCCAGCACCGGGGATTATTGTATTTTATAGGGCTGCATTTATCCTGTGCCAGAATACTGCGCAAATCAGCAGAAAGTTGATTCTCACTCATAATACGATGGCGGCTTTTAAGGTTTGTTGTGTATTGACAAAGCCCACATTTTTCCCAATCAGACATTTTACAAGACTCATTGAGTCTTCGTTCATCAAGCCCCCCTCTATCATGAATAACAATATCATCCCTTTTTTTTCCTTGATAACTGCTGGAAAATCGAGCCGAAGCCTGTTTCGGGAAAAAAGAGCCTCCTTCACAAAACGCCACCAGAGGCATAATGGTATCATCAAACAATGAATCCTCGAACTGCTCATTTCCCTGGCTGTAATTGGTCAGAGCCTGAGTCAAAAAAGTCAGCACAATGTCTGACATCAATCCTACGATACTCAAGTCTCTGGCACCATCAGGATAAGAATCAGACAAGCGAGTTGCCGTTATAAAAGCATTCAAACTCACCGGAGTCAGATCTAATTCTGTCTTCTCTTTTTCAAAATGATGTTCACGCACTTTTTTGACATACTGAGGAACAAGAAGCCAGTTTTCCATTCTTATTCCAAACGGTTTATTTCTCGATGCCTCACCCTCTTTTTGAACGGGCATATCGGCAACCAAAAATATCAAATCCCCCGAGCTCATATCATTGATTACTTCAACCCTACGACCCGGTAGTCGGTCAAATACGGATTTGATTCTATCCCAGTATGCATCTGACAGCATTCTTTCATACTGATCTAAATCGATCTCATAAGTATCTCCTCCCGAAGAGGGCCATATAACAACTTTCCCTGGACTAGGCTTTATATCCATTATGACTTTAGTATCGACATCAGAAGCCGACTGATAGGTACTCTCTCCGTGCTCATTAAGAGTTCGAATAAAAGTCTCTCCATTTTCTTCAACCAGCCGGTATCCATAGATTTCCGCATCATACTCAAATGCAATAGACCCTTCTTCATAAACAGGTACTCTCTCCTCCTGAGAAGCATCCTGCCCTCTTCTTAAGACAGAAGAGCTATATTGAACAGCCCTGGTAAAAAGGGAGGGCTGCTCATCCTGAATCGACTGTAAATACAGTCGCCCCTCTTCCTCAACAAGTTCGAAACGATCTGCAATGATCACCCTGAAACCAGATGACAATGCCTGACCGCTGAATACAACCAGAAAACAAACAGTCAGTCTTATGCACGTTCGACATTTGAGAAAAGACACCATAAAAGAAGCTCTATGCAGGTCTGAAAGAACTGCAAGTTTAGAAGAACATCTATTACCCTTAGGAAGGTGCGAACAACCCCAGCTATTTGATAAATTCATCTTTTGGGATCGCAAAAGCAGCCTAGCCCCTGCAATTTTTGGTGGATAATCCACCAAAAACTTACTTGAAAGTGGCAGGGTTTAACCAC